>JACDBD010000126.1 GCA_013695115.1 Actinomycetota bacterium
CCGAGGAACAGCACCAGCCGCTGGATGAGCACGATCTCGAAGAAGATGAACCCGAGGCCCAGCGACGCGAAGTACAGCGCCGACATTCGCTTGCGGGGCAATGCCGACCAGATGTTGCGGATGGGGAGGAACGGCAGCAACAGGAACACCGCCGCCATCAGCGTGGCGACGCCGAGCAACAGCAACAGCACCCGCTCGCCCACCGAGTCCTCGGGGTCGTCGCGGTCGATGGGGTCGCCGAAGTCGCTGATCACGTCGCGGAACTCGGTGAAGTGCCAGAAGAACGGGCCGTCATCGGTGATCGGCCGCACGTCGTAGGGGTACGACTCGTAGAACGCGTCGAGCTCGTCGTTCGGGAGCGTGGCGACCTCGCTCACCGACTGGCCCTCGACCGGGTTCCCGGGCGCATACCGCAGCTTCGCCCCCGGCACCACCGGGATCTTCTCGAGCGTCCGCTCGACCTCGGCCGTCGTGAACGGCTTCTCCTTGACCAGGATCGTCGAGTAGGTGCCGCCGACACCGGTGGGGGAGGTGATCACGACGATGTGGCGGGCGGGGTCGTCGACACCGCGCTCGCTCAGCGCCTCGCGCGCGGTGGCGACGTAGCGGGTGGTCCGGTTGGGCTTGTCCTTGTAGTCGTACTCGCCGTACTGCACCGCCACGATGCCGTCGTCGCTCAGGTGGTCGAAGCTCTCGACGATGGTGTCGGTCGTGTAGAGGTAGCTCTCCGAGAGCACGAACGCGCCCGCGGTCGCGGCGTTCGACGCCGAGTAGCTGTCGGGCGCGGGATAGAAGATGAGGTCGTCCTCGTCGTCGCTGCGGGCCAGGTACGAGCGACCGTCGCCCCGCACGTAGTTGACCTTGGGGTGCTCGGCGAGATTGCCGGTGTACTCGGCGAAGTCGTCGACGACGAGGTCGTACGTGACCGGGTTGAGCTCGATGGCGTCGACGTGGCCGGCGTCGAAGTACAGCGAGGTCAGCACCTCGTTGCCGCCGGCGGCGCCGATGATCATCACGTTCTCGGGCGGCTCGCCTACCGCCGCGAACGGGAACACCCGGGGATCGGTCTCGAACCGGGCCAGATCGGCGACGTCGCCGTCCCACGGGTAGATGGCCGAGCCGACCAGACCGTCGTGGTACAGGAGGCGCCCGTCGGGCACCTCGGCGACGTCGACCCGGAAGATCGGGCTCCACGCCGAGAACAGCGTGCCCTGGCGGTCGACGTCGACCTTGGTCGCCTCGACCCGTTGGCGGGGGAGCAGCGTCGGCCAGATCGCGGTGATGACGAGCACGACCGCCAGCACCGCGCCGATGGGCAGGGCGCGCTGGGCGCGGAGCCGCCAGGCGATGCGCAGGCCGGCGAGGACGAGAATGAGCCCGGCGAGGACGATCGTCGACGGCGGCCCGATCGAGCCGACCAGGAAGACAACCACCCCGCACGCCAGGCCCGCGCCGAGGAGGTCGGCGAAGTAGAGCCGGCCGATCTGGTGCGACCGCCGGGCGAACAGCGTCGCGATCATCACGCCCACCGCGATGAACGACGAGAACAGCGCCAGGCAGATGAACAGGAGCCGGCCCACGTTCTCGAACGACGCGAAGCTGCCGTACTCCCAGATCGCCAGGGTGTCGATGGTCGTCGCGGCCACGATCGCGTGGCCGACCAGCACGCTCGCGCCGCCCAGCAGCAGACCCCACAGCAGGATCGTGTCCAGCGAGGCCTTCCGGAGTCGCCCCGAGATCGATACGATCACTCCACCGCTCCCGATACCGAGCAGCGCGAGGCCGATGACGAGGTACGTGTAGTAGTAGAAGAGCTTGAACGAGACGATGCGTGTGTAGCTGATCTCGAGCAGCAGGGCCGCGAAGCTGATCAGGAAGATCTCGAGGTTGTAGGAGCGGGCCGACGAGTCGTCGTCGCCGGGCACGGTGCTCACGCCGCCCGCGGGGCCAACCCCCGTCTCCGCTTCGTCGGCGGTCCGCCGATCCAGGGTGCCTTGTGCCTGGGGTCGCGCGCGGTTCGAGGAAGGGACGCCGACGACCGGGTGAGCCTACCGACCGGTTGCGGTCTCGGCGGATCGGGGTCGTGCGAGACTCGGCCGGTGGACCGTCGCGGGTTCCTCCGTTCTGCCGGTGGTGCTGCCGCGTTCCTCACGCTGGCCGACGGGCGCCGGCTCCGCATGCCCACGACGGCCGCGGGCACGGGCGGCCCCGAGGCCGATCGCCCCGGGCCCGCGACCACCGCGTTCATGGACGGGCTGTGGGACGAGAGCCTCGGGCTCATCCGCTTTCCCTTCGAGGAGCAGCCCCCGCCGGTGCGCGAAACCTCGTGGTACGCCCTCGGGCTGCTCCAGCGGGACGGCGACGGCGACAGCGACCGGGCGCGCCGGGCGCTGGAGACCGTCGTCTCGCGCCAGTACGTCAGCCCCGGCGCGCTCTTCCACGGCAGCTACGCCCGCTACGGCACCGACCCGCCGCTCCCGCCGGCCGAGGCGCGGGAGTTCGCCGAGTTCGATCCCAACTGGCGCCAGTTCATCGGCACCGCGCTGGCACTGGCGGTCGAGCGGTTCGGCAAGCAGCTCGGTTCACTCAGCGCGGACCTCGAGGCGTCGATCGAGCTCGCTGCCGCCGGCGAGCGGGTCGACCGGGTCGAACCCGACTACTCGAACATCGCGCTCATGCACGCGTGGCTGCTGGCGTATACCGGCTCCAAGAAGGAAGGCGAGGAGCTGGCGCGTTCGATTCTCGTCCGGTACCGCGAAGCGGACGCGCTCGACGAGTACAACTCACCCACCTACGACGGCATCGCCCTCTACGCGATCTCGCTGTGGCGGGCGGAGCCGCCCTCCAAGCTGTTCGCCCGCCTGGGTGACGAGCTCTACGAGGGCATCTGGAGCGACATCGCCGGCACGTACCACGCCGGGCTGCGCAACGCCTGCGGTCCGTTCGCTCGCGCTGTCGGCATGGACCAGACCGTGTACGCCACGCCTACCGGCCTGTGGATCTGGGGCGCGATTGGACGCGAGCGAGCGCCCTTCCCCGATCTCACCCAGCCCTTCGAGCACGCCGGCGACGCATGCTTCGGCCCGCTGGCCGAGCTGCTGGCCGCCGACGTGCCCGGCTCGGCGCGCCGTCACCTGGAACGTTTCCGCAAGGAGCGGGTCGTGCGCGCCGGGGTCGAGGGCAGGTGGGAGTCGACGTCGTGGCTATCGGAGGACGTGATGCTCGGCGGCCACACCGGCGAGACGGTGCGGATCGGCGGCGCCCAGGTGCACCCCGGCACCATCCATTGGGCCGACGGCTGGGCCCGCGTCCTGGGCAGCGGTGGCGCGCCGATCAACGCCGTTGCCGAGAAGCGCGTCCTCGACATCACGATCGAGCCCCCGGGCCCGGCGGTCATCACGATCGGGGCCCCCGGCCTCGATCCCGCCGCGGTCCACGACACCGAATGGGAGCTCCCCGGCCTCCGGGTCGCGGTCACCTGCGACCTGTCCCCGTCGGTTGCGCCCCACGCGGTGGAGGACGGCGTCGAGCTCGAGTACCCGCCGACCCGGCTCGTCCTCGAGGTGGCGTCCGACTAGCTGTGGGGTTGGGCGTCGACCAGCCGCTCCATCGCGCCGGCGAGGACGTCGGTCTCCTCCCGACTGAGGTGGCGGGCGAAGTGCTCGGCCACACCGCGCGCATGCACTGGTGACGCCTGGCGCAACGCCTTGCGACCCGCGGACGTGATCATGGCGAACGCCCCGCGCCGATCGTCGGTGCAGCGCTCCCGAGAGACGTAACCGGCGCGCTCCATCCGGTCGACCAGGCGGGTCAGGCCGCTGCGCGAGAGCAGCACCGCCTCGGCCAGCTCCCGCATGCGGAGCCGGCCGCCGTCGGCCTCCGCGAGCTGCGCCAGCACGTCATAGAACGCGATGGGCATGCCTCGCTGGGCCTCGAGTTCCCGCTCGAGCGTCCCCAGCAGCGTGGCGTGGGCGCGCAGGAAGGCACGCCATGCCGCCAGCTCGCGCCCCGACAGCGCCTCCGCCACCCCCGGAGGCTATCGAGGCTGCAATCATTGCTGCAGCAACGAGATCGCGGCACTAGCTTGCGCGGCGTCCCGCTCCGGCATCCCGATCCGGGAGGCGCGATGACGAGCCGCGATCCCCTCGACACCGGCAGGCCCGACCTCGCCGCGACCGCCGGACGTCTGCGTGACGAGTGGCGGGCCGAGGAAGAGGAGTGGTCCCGAGCCGCGGCTACCCAATGGGCTCATGGGCGGCGACTCGTCGACATCGCCCGGGAGCTCATGCACCGGGGGGACGCGGTCGCCGTCACTTCCGGCCGCGCGACGTTCACCGGCGTAGTGACACATGTCGGCGCGGACCTGCTGCGTTTGCGCACCGCGGCTGGATCGGTCGACGTGCATCTCGCCGCACTCACTGCCGGTGGCGATGGCGGTCGTCACGTTCGCTTGCCGGCGCCAGTGCTCCTCCGAGTGGTAGAGCGTGCCCGATCCGGCGGCCGTCGCGCCGGGGGCGGAGCCGACAGCTTTCGTGCCTGCCTCCTGGAACACGAGACGGAGGCCGTCGAAGTCGTGGTCGGCTCGCTGCTGCTCGATGACGAACTGCGGGGCACTGTGACGGTCGGCCGCGATCAGCTGCGCGTGTGTGACCGCGACGGTGGTGAGGTCTACCTGCCGCTGGCCTGGGTCTCGTGGGTCATGCCCTGGCGGGAGTGATCGCTCACACGCCGGCGATTGTCAAACCGAGCTGCTCGCCAGCCGAGCTGAGGGAGCGGTCTGCTGTCACGAGAACGAGATCACGATCGGTGATGGCTTCCGCCGAGGCGAGGTGGACCGCGTCGAAACCCCGGAGCGACAGGTCTTCGGCGATGTCGCCGGCCCGGCGCATCAGCGCGGTCCCCACCGCGACCTCATGGAGATCCTCCCAGCGAGCCTCGAGATCCTGGCGGGCCCGCCCGAAGGCCGCTCGGTCGAGCCGCTTCATGACTCGCGCCCGTGCGAGTGCGGCCCGACCTTCGGGGTAGAGGATCGTCGACGCGACGATTCGTCCGGCCTCGTCCCAGAGCGCCGCCACCTCGCCCGATCCGGCCTCGACAAGCACGAGCTTGATAAAGGCTGAGGTGTCGAAGTAGCAGATCACCACCGACGGTCTTCGATCACGAGGTCGCTGACGGAGCCCTTTGCCTTGACGCGAGGCATCCCCCGCGTACGGCGCTTCGAGCGCGGTGGTGTGATGACTCCCCCTCGCACCAGCCGGTCGAAGTTGCTCTCGCCGTCTACCGGGACCAGCCGCGCGACCGGCTTTCCGCGGTCCGTGATCACGACCTCTTCGCCCTTGCGGGCTCGCGCGACCCACTTGCTCAGCTGATCGCGTAACTCGCGGATGCCGACTACCATCATCGGACTCCATGTAGCCACCTGAACCCTCCGATCGTAGCCACATCGGGGGGGAAGTGCGGAGGCCGAATCGAGCGGGCTCAGCGGCGGTCGCGGGCCCGGTCGGTCGATGTCGACTGGTCGGCGCCGGGCTGGGCCTGGAGCCACTCGAGCAGCTCGGAGCGGATGAACCGCATCTCGCGTCCGCCGGGGAAGCGGTGGCAGGGGATCTTGTCCTCGCGAACCAGGCGCCGTAGGTGCTCCACGTGCACGTGCAGCATCTCGGCGGCCATGGCGGTCGTGAGGACGTCAGGGAAGTCGACGGGTGCCCTGGGAGCGTCATCCTCGGCGGCGGCCATGTGCACCATCTTACCTGTCCTCCGCCCAGAGTGGTGCGCCCCTTGACAACCTGAGGCCTCTTGCGGCACCCTCAGTCCCGGGGCACGAACCGGCCAATCACACGAACCGGCCAATCAATAGGGTCAAACCTCCTCTTGACCGGACCGAGCACGTTCCCCACTATTGCGACAGCCAGCGCCGGCACCGGGAGCCCCGATGCACGGCGGTGGCAGGGCGGGAGGATCGATGGCGGTCCAGGCACCCAGTCGTGGGGCGAGGGACGCCACCCCACTCCGTTCACGCCGCCGAATCCTCAGCGCCCTCTCCGCCGGACACCTCGTGATGATCGTGGCGGGGTTGTCGGGGATCCTCCTGACCCTCGCGTTCCTGCGTAGCGCGGACCGACGCGTCGAAGTGGCAGTCGCGGCGCTCGACCTGCATGCGGGAACCGCCGTCGATGGCGGCGACGTCCGGTACGAGCGCGTGAGGATGGACGGTGACCTCCTGGACACGGTGCTCCAGCGTGACGACGTGGCCGATCTCGACGGCGCTGTGGCGACCGAGACGATCCGCGCGGGGGAGCTGATCTCCCGCACGGACGTGCGATCAGCGGCCGCCAGGTCGGGACTGCGGGCGGTCAGCATCCCGATCGAGCCGGCGCG
>JACDBD010000012.1 GCA_013695115.1 Actinomycetota bacterium
CCGAGCCGACCTCCCCGTCGAGCTGTGCGGCGGCGACGAGCAGACCCGCCAGATCCGGCGCGCCGGCGAACGCCTCGACGCCCTCGATCTTCTGCCGGCGGCGTTCCCGATCGAGGAGATCCTGTCGTCGCGCGACCTCCGGCACGTGAAACTGCTCTACGGGATCGGCGGCCTGAGCTACGGCAACGTCAGCACCCGCCGTCAGCCCCCCACCGAGTCGGAATACGGACCCGAGTTCTGGATGAGCGCCAGCGGCGTCGACAAGCGCGCGCTCGCCGAGATCGGCAAGCACATCCTGCTCGTGGGCGGCTACGACGACGAGCGCGACTGCATGATCCTCAGCGTGCCACCGCGGATGAAGCCGAACCGGGTCTCGGTCGACGCGATCGAGCACTGGATGATCTACCGCGAGCACCCCGAGGTCGGCGCCATCCTGCACGTGCACGCGTGGATGGACGGCATCAGCTCGACTGAGATCAGCTACCCGTGCGGGACC
The DNA here is from genome assembly GCA_013695115.1 of Actinomycetota bacterium. Classification (GTDB taxonomy): domain Bacteria; phylum Actinomycetota; class Acidimicrobiia; order IMCC26256; family JACDBD01; genus JBPCMN01. Next base: position 497 of record JACDBD010000012.1, read on the forward strand.
GTCGAGCTCGCCGGCGCGGTCGCCGACCTGGTGCGTCGCGCCCCCGATCCGTCGCGCGCCGTCGTCGGGCAGCGCAACCACGGTCTCACGATCACCGGGCTGAGCCTCGACGAGATCTTCGAGCGCATCGACGGCAAGCTCGTCCGCAACGTCCCGATGGACTGAGCGCTACCCCAACCGTTCGTCGAGCAGGCGCTTGAGCAGCTGGGGGTTTGCCTTGCCCTCCGTTGCCTTCATGGCCTTGCCCATGAAGAATCCCTGCTTCTTCTTGCGGATCTTGTCGTCGCCGGCTCGGAACTGCTCCACTTCGCCGGGGTTGTCGGCCAGGATCCCGTCGATCACCGCGGCCAGCTCACCCTCGTCGCTGACCTGCGCCAGTCCCTTCTCGTCCACGACCGCACGCGGCCGCCGGCCGCTGCGTAGGCACTCGACGAGCACGTCTTTGGCCAGGTTGCGCGACAGCGTCCCGTCGACGACCAGGCCCACCAGCTCGGCCAGCCCCTCGGGCGCGAGCGGCAGATCGACAACTGCGCTCCCGGTCTCGTTGAGGTAACCGAGCACGTCGCCGGTACACCAGTTGACGACGTCCTTGGCGGTCCCACCGGCCAGCGCGGCCACCGCCGCCTCGGCGTAGTCGGCGAGACCGGCCGTGGCTACGAGCACGCGCGCCTCGTGCTCGCCGATCCCCCACTCCGCCGTCAGGCGCTCCCGGCGCTCCGCCGGCAGCTCGGGCATCTCCGAGCGCACCCGCGCCCGCATGTCGGCGTCGGGCGCGACCGGGACGAGGTCGGGCTCGGGGAAGTACCGGTAGTCCTCCGAGCCTTCCTTCGTGCGCATCCCGTGGGTCACCCCCGCGTCCTCGTCCCAGTGGCGCGTCTCCTGCACGACCCGCTCGCCCGACTCGAGCAGCTCGCGCTGGCGCCCGACCTCGAACTCGAGCGCCCGGCCCAGCGAACGTAGTGAATTCATGTTCTTGACCTCGACCTTGGTGCCGAGATCGGCCGAGCCCTCGGGCCGCAGAGACACGTTGGCGTCGATGCGGAACGAGCCCTCCTCCATCTTCACGTCGGAGACGGCGATGGTCTGGAGGACGGCCCGCAGCTCGGCGACGTACGACCGAGCCTGCTCGGCCGAGCGCATGTCGGGATGACTGACGATCTCCATCAGCGGGACGCCCGCCCGGTTGTAGTCGACGAGCGAATGGTCGGCTTCGTGGATGCGCCCGCCCCCGCCGACGTGGAGGGTCTTGCCGGTGTCCTCCTCCATGTGGGCGCGCTCGATCCCCAGGCGGGTGCCGTCGATCTCGAGCCAGCCCTCCACGCACACCGGCTCGTCGTACTGGGAGATCTGGTAGTCCTTCGGCATGTCGGGATAGAAGTAGTTCTTGCGGTGGAAGAGCGAGTGCTCGGGCACCGTGCAGTGCAGGGCGTCCCCGATCCGCAGCGCGAACTCCACCGCCCGCTCGTTGAGCACGGGGAGTGACCCGGGGAGGCCGAGACACACCGGGCAGATGTTTGTGTTGGGCTCGGCGCCGAACCGGTTGGGGCAGCCGCAGAACAGCTTGGTCGAGGTCGCCAGCTCGACGTGCACCTCGAGGCCGATCACCGTCTCCCAAGTGGTTGCGGTCGCCGTCGTCATGCCAGGCTCCCGGCGTGAGCGAGCGTCCCGACCCCGACGCCTTCAAGGTCGAGCGCAGTGAAGTGCGCAAACGCGTGTCGCTCGCGTACGTGCGCGAGGGCGTCGGCGGCGATCCCCTGCTCCTGATCCACGGGTACCCCGAGACCAAGCGCATCTGGTGGCGCAATGTCGCGCCCCTCGCCGACGCGGGCTTCGAGGTGATCGCGCCCGACCTGCGCGGCTTCGGCGACTCCGACCTCGCGCCGGACGGCTTCTACGACGTGTCGGCGTACTCGCTCGACCTGTACGCGCTCGTCCACGATGTGCTCGGCCACGAGCACTGCGCCGTGGCCGGCGGCGATCTCGGCGGCGTCGTGCTGTACGACCTCGCGCTGCGGTACCCCGGGTTCGTCAGCCGGCTCTGCTTCTTCAACACGCTGGTGCCGCTCAGGGACGAGCTGTACGAGGCCGCCGGCATCCCGGCCGACGAGCCGCACGCCACTCGCCAGACCGCCGACTACTTCCGCCGCCAGGGCACCGAGCCCGACGCGCTCCTGGCCGAGCTCGACACGCCCGAGCGCCGCCGCGCCTGGGTCGCGGCCATGTACGGGCACCGGCTCTGGGCCGCGCCGGGACAGTTCAGTGCCGACGACGTCGACTTCATGACCGAGCCGTTCGCCGATCCCGACAAGCTGCGGGCAAGCTGGGGTGCGTACGAGACCGCCTTCGGCAACCGCCCGCTCGAGGACGTGCCCAGGCTCTTCGAGCCCTGCCCCGTCCCCGCTCTCGTGCTCTACGGGCCGGACGACCACGTCGTGCCTCGGAGCTTCCCCGACCGCAGCCGGGTGGCGTTCCCCAGGTGCATCGGCCCGCTCGTCGTGCCGAACGCCGGCCACTTTCTCCAGTGGGAGCAGGCCGAAGTGTTCAACCGGGCGCTGGCGTACTTCCTGCACTGACGTCACGCCGGCACCGCCGTCTCGGGTGCGGCGTGCTCGATGACATTCGCGACCCGGAACATCACCGGCTCGCCCAGCGCGGGCGCGAGCACCTGCACCCCGATCGGGAGGCCGTCCTCCGCCTTCCCGAACGGCACGCTCATCGCGGCATGGCCGGCGAGGTTGCTCGGCACCGTGCACACGTCCGACAGGTACATCGCCAGCGGGTCGGCGGTCTTGGCGCCGAGCTCGAACGCTGTCGTCGGCGAGGTCGGCGAGATCAGCGCGTCGAACGTGTCGTAGGCGCGGTTGAAGTCGCGGATGATGAGCGTGCGCACCCGCTGCGCCTGTCCGTAATAAGCGTCGTAGTACCCGGCCGAGAGGGCATAGGTGCCCAGCATGATCCGGCGCTTGACCTCGGGCCCGAAGCCGGCGTCGCGCGTCCGCGCGTTCATGGTGGCAGCGTCCTCCCCGTCGACCCGCAACCCGTAGCGCACGCCGTCGTAGCGGGCGAGGTTGCTGGACGCCTCCGCCGGCGCGATCAGGTAGTACGCCGAGATCCCGTAGCTCGCGCTCGGCACCGAGATGCGCTCGACCGTCGCCCCCGCCTTCTCGAGCCCGCGCGCCGCGTCGTCGACTGCCGCGGCCACCTCCGGCTGCACGCCTTCAGCGTCGGTGAGCTCCTCGACGAGCCCGATCCGGAGGCCGTCGACGCCGTCGTCGAGCACGCCCCGAAGCTGCGGTGCGGGTGACGCGATCGACGTGGAGTCCATCGGGTCGTTGCCGGCGATGACCTCGAGTAGCAGGGCGGCGTCGTCGACCGTGCGGGCGAACGGCCCGATCTGGTCGAGTGAGCTGGCGAAGGCGATGAGGCCGTAGCGCGACACCACGCCGTACGTCGGCTTCACGCCCACCACTCCGCACAGCGACGCCGGTTGGCGAACCGAGCCGCCGGTGTCGGACCCGAGCCCCAGCGGCGCGAAGCCCACCGCGACCGCGGCGGCCGATCCCCCGCTCGACCCGCCGGGAACGCGGGCCGGGTCGTGCGGGTTGCGAGTGGCGCCGAAGGCCGAGTTCTCGGTGGACGAGCCCATCGCGAACTCGTCGAGGTTGGTCTTGCCGATGGGGATGCCGCCGGCGGCCACGACCCGCTCGACGACGGTGGCGGTGTACGGAGGGCGCCAGCCTTCGAGGATCCGTGACGAGCACGTCGTGGGCACGCCCCGGGTGCACAGGTTGTCCTTGAGGACGACCGGGACTCCGGCCAGTGTGCCGGGGACGTCGCCGCTCGCCACCTCGGCGTCGACCTTGTCGGCGGCCGCGAGCGCCTCGTCCGCCATGACGTGGTTGAACGCGTGCAGCGCGCCGTCGCCCGTCTCGATGGCCCCGAGGTGCTCCTCGACGACCTCCCGCGCCTTCCGCTCACCGGCGCGGACGGCGGCGGCAACCTCGAGCGCGGTGTCGCTCATCCTTTCCCGCTCCCGGCCCTACTGGCCGGGCCGCTCCTACCCCGGCTCGCGGCGGCGCAGGGTACCTGCGCCGCGGTCGCTCGCCTCATGGCGCCTCGCCGAGGATGCGGGGGACCCGGAACCGGCCGTCCTCGGCCGCGGGCGCCTCCGTCAGCACCTCGTCGCGGTCGAGGCACGGGCGGGGATCGTCGCCCCGGAACACGTTCATCATCGGGAGCGGGTGGGCGGTCGGCGCCACCTCGCCGGTGTCGAGTGCCGAGACCTGGGTGGCGTGCTCGAGGATGGTTCCGAGCTGGCCGGTCAGGTCTCCGATCTCCTCGTCGGTGAGCGCGAGCCGGGCCAGGTGGGCGACGTGTTCCACGTCGGCTCGGGTGATACGCGCGTCCATACGCGGAGTCTAGGAGTGGCGGGTGGAACGGCCTCTAGTGATACGGGTCGTCGGGGTTACCCGGGTGCTTCCACCAGTCCTCGGCGGCCGGCTTCCAGTCCGGGTCGGGGTAGATGCAGTCGACCGGGCAGACGGGCAGGCACTTGTCGCAACCGCTGCACAGCTCGGGGACGATGATGACGTCGATCCCGTGGTTGAAGATGGCTCCGAACTGCTCGGGGCAGTGCCGGAGGCAGGCGTCGCAGTTGATGCACTCCGACATCTCGATGCGCAGCGGGTGGTTCTTCCATTTCGGGTTGCGCTCGTGCGACTCGATTCGCTCGTCACGCGTGCCGGCGGCCACGGGTTCAGAGTAGACCGCTTGGTCAAGCTGGACGGCCGCTCCGGTCGTCGCTACATTCCCGCCACCGACTTGGGCTGGGACGAAGGAGACCGGGTGGCCAAGCATCAGTTCCTCTCCGACGAGTGGTTCGAGACGGTGCAGAAGCTCGTCGACGAGCACGGGGCCGACGCGCCGCCCCAAGCCAATGTGGTCGTGAACCTGGTGGTCACCGACACGCCGTTCGGCGACGAGCGCAAGATGCACATGGGCGCCCGGGACGGCAAGGGCCACTGGGGCACCGGCCACTCGGACGATGCGGACGTGACCTTGACGACCGATTACGTCACCGCCAAAGAGGTGTTCGTATCGAACAACCCCCAGGCGGGGATGCAGGCGTTCATGGCCGGTAAGGTGAAGGTGCAGGGCGACATGGCTAAGCTCATGGCGTCGCAGCAGCAGGGCGGGAACCCCAAACTGCAAGAAGCGATCCAGGCCGCGACGGAGTAGCAACGCTCATGCCCCTCTTCATGGACCGCCACGAGCTCGCAGGCGCCACCCCGGAGGAGGTCGCGGCCGCCCACGTCCAGGATGTCGAGATCCAGGACCAATACGGCGTGCGCTACGTCACGTACTGGCACGATGTCGAAGCCGGATCCGCCTTCTGCCTCGCCGAGGGCCCCGACCAGGATGCCGTCGAGGCGGTCCACCGCGACGCCCACGGCCTGGTCGCCAACAAGATCATCGAGGTCGACTCCGGGATGGTGCGCCACTTCCTGGGCCGGATCGCTGAGCCCGTCGTCGGGGAGCCGTGGGTCGAGACCGCGTTCCGGGCGGTGCTCTTCACCGACATCGAGGGATCGACGAACCTCACCCAGCGGCTCGGCGACGCGAAGGCGATGGCGGTCGTCCGCACCCACGACGAGATCGTTCGCGGGCTGCTCAGCCACCACAGCGGTACGGAGGTCAAGCA
>JACDBD010000143.1 GCA_013695115.1 Actinomycetota bacterium
GGCGCCGGCGACCGAGAGCGCCGAAGAAGAGGAAGAGGTCGTCGTCGAGCTCGACGACGACCTCTTCCTCTTCTTCGGCGCTCTCGGTCGCCGGCGCCGCCGCCGGCGCCACGGCCGGGACCGCCACCGGCTCGGCGTCGTCGGCTACGTCGGCGGCGGCGTCGAGATCGACGATGTCGACCACAGTCTCGTCGAGGTCGGGGGCGGGGTCGTCGATCTCTTCTTCGAGCTCGTCGTCGAGGTCCTCTTCCTCCTCGAGAGCGTCCTCATCGAGGTCGGGCTCCTCCTCGAGCTTGTTCTCGTCCTCTTCCTGCTCGGTCAAAACCTTCGCCTTCCCGCTGAGGGCCGCGGAGTATAGGGCGCGGCCTTCGCGCCAACCCACGTAACGCAAGGACGTGCCCGCGGCACTCCCCCTCGGCGAGCCGGCCGGGCGGCACGGGCGGGCTGCGACATGAAAGCGGGGATCCAGGAGACCGTTGGGGCCACTGTTTGGCCCGCGCCGCCCGAGCAGCGGGGTTATTCCAGCGTTCTCTACTTGGTCTCCTGGACCCCCTACGCCCCTCGAGCCCCCTTCCGACCCAGCTCCGCGGCGTCGACACCATCGGAAGGCCCACGACCGGCGAAGGCGGCAGGGACGGGGTGTAGTACGCCCGAGAAACGGCGCGCTGTCAAGCGGCGGAGGCACCCGGCGCGCCGCCGTGACCAGCACCGTCGCGCGTCGATCCTGGTCATGGGATCGCGACTTTTTTTCGCGGTGGTGCCGCCGCGCTCAGGGACGAGACGCCGCCCGGCGCGCCTCGGCGGCCCGCTCCGACGCCAGACGCTCGAGCTCGTAGGTCGTGTGGTCGACGTGGCTCATCGACGCCGCGAGGGCCCGGTGCCCCGCCTCCTCGGCGATCAGCCGGTGCATCTCCTGACAAACCCTCCGGTACACCGGATGTCCCTGCGGTGACGTCCGCAGCTCGATCAGGTGCATCGCCTCGCGTGCGTTCATCTGCATCACGAACCTCACGCGATACGCCAGCGCCACCGCGTAGGGCGCCTGGTCCGGAAATTCGCCCGCCAGCACGTCGTAGAGGTCGGCCGATCGCGCCATCGCCTCGTCGAAGCGGTCGGCCAGTCCCGCCTCGGTCACCGCCTCGGGGACCTCGTAGCCGTGACGGGGCGAGAGGGCCTGCCACTCGATCGTGAGCATCCGGTGACGCTGGAGGTCACGGAACGCCCCGTAGTCGGCGAGCACGTCGAAGCGGTAGCCGACCCGCTCGAACGCCCGGCCCGGTTTGTGGCGTCGGTTCTCCCGCTCACCCACGTACGCCCGCAGCAGCGCGTCCCGCTCGCTCTCGGGCAGGCGGCGCACCCGGGCCAGGACCTGGTCCTCGGGGAGGCTCGTGTGCGGGTAACAGATCGCCGCCAGGACCTTGTCCTCGGCGTCAGGATCGAAGTCGGTCAGGATCACCGCCGGTCGGGGCTCGGGTGCGTCCCCCTCGAAGAGCCGGGCGACGACGGCGGCGGTGTCGTCCCGTGTCGCCGCGAGGTAGCTGGTCCAGGCGCCGCCGCGCTCGGGCCGGTCGACCCGGATCAGGAAGGACGGGATGACCTTGCGCAGCTCGGCGAGCATGAGGTCGGCGTACCGGCGCGCCTCGGGCAGGGGGTTGGCCCGCATGCGCAGCAGCAGCGCCTCGAAGGCCTGACCGGTCCCGTAGATGCCGACGTTGGAGAGCGTCGCCGCCGGGAGGATGCCGCGCGCCACGTCGCAGGCTTTCGCCCTGATCGTCTGCTTGTAGACGAAGTCCGAGTCGCCGGGCTCCTTCGGGTAGCGCTCCCGCGCCCAGTCGAGCAGCGCGGGGAGCATGCCGGTGTAGGTGTCGAAGCAGGCGTCGAGGTCGGCGACGTATCGCGCGCCGATCCGCGAGCGGAGCACATCCGGGTCCCGGTGGTACCGGTACTTACCGCCCAGCCGGTTGTCGTAGGGGATGTAGCGCGTCGACTGCTCGAGGTAGGCCATCAGCCGGCCCCACTCGAGGATCTTCGTCAGCAGGTTGGACGCCTGCTCGCACGCGAGGTGCACTCCGCCGAGCTGGGCGACCGAGTCGTCGCCGTATTCGAGGAAGACGCGGTCGTAGAGCTCCTCGGCTCGCCGCAACCCCACGGTGGCGTCGACGCCGAGGTCGCCGGTGAGGTCGAGGTCGCCGACGAACTCGTCCAGGAAGAGCCGCCGGAGGCTCTTGGGGCTGCGGGAGTAGCGGGCGAACAGCGCGCCCTTCACGACCTCGGGGAGGTTGACAAGGGCGAACACCGGGCCGTCGAGGTTGGTGAAGTACGGGCGGAGGGTGGTGGCTTCGTCGTCGCTGAAGCGCTCGGCCACGTACGGCATGGGGTGGCGATGGTACCGGCGCCCCTCGGCGATCGAGCGGACCTAG
>JACDBD010000144.1 GCA_013695115.1 Actinomycetota bacterium
GGGTACCTGCGCCGCGGGCACTCGCCTCAGGTCACTCCCATTCGATCGTTCCCGGAGGCTTGCTGGTCACGTCGTAGGCCACACGATTCACCCCGGGGACCTCGTTGATCAAACGGGACGAGATCCGCTCGAGCACCTCGTAGGGCAGCCGGACCCAGTCGGCGGTCATGGCGTCGTCGGAGGTCACCGCCCGGATCACGATCGGGTACTCGTAGGTGCGGTCGTCGCCCATGACCCCGACGGTCCGCACCGCCGGGAGCACCGCGAAGCTCTGCCAGACCTCCCGGTAGAGCCCGGCGCGCTTGATCTCCTCCACCACGATGGCGTCGGCGCGCCGCAGCACGTCGAGGCGCTCGGGCGTGATCGTGCCCACGATCCGCACCGCCAACCCCGGGCCGGGGAAGGGCTGGCGCCACACGATCTCCTCGGGGAGGCCCAGCTCGGCGCCGATCGCCCGCACCTCGTCCTTGAACAGGTTGCGCAGCGGCTCGACCAACTCGAAGTCCATCTCCTCCGGCAATCCACCCACGTTGTGGTGCGACTTGATGGTGGCGGCGTCGGCGGTCCCCGACTCGATGATGTCGGGGTAGAGGGTCCCCTGGACGAGGAAGCGGGCGTCGCTGTGGTCGCGGGCGACCTCCTCGAACACCCGGATGAACGTCTCGCCGATGGCCTTGCGCTTCCGCTCGGGATCGACCACGTCGTCGAGGGCGTCGAGGAAGCGGTCGGCCGCCTTCACGTGCACCAGGTCGACGTGGAACTGGCGCCGGAACGTCTCCTCCACCTGCTCGGCCTCCCCCAGACGCATCAGGCCGGTGTCGACGAAGACGCAGGTGAGCTGGTCGCCCACCGCCTTGTGCACGAGCGCGGCCGCGACGGCGGAGTCGACGCCGCCGGAGAGCCCGCACAGCACCCGCTCGGACCCGACGGCGGCCCGCACTTCGCTCACCGCCTGCTCGATGATCGAAACCTTCGTCCACGACGGCCGGCACGCGCACACGTCGAAGAGGAACGCCTTGAGCAGCTCCTGGCCCCGCTCGGTATGCACCACCTCGGGGTGGAACTGCACGCCGAACACGGCACGGTCGCGGTCCTCGAGCGCCGCCACCGGAGTGCCCGGAGTGGTGGCGGTGACCGCGAAGCCGGACGGTGCAGCCACGATCGAGTCGCCGTGACTCATCCACACCTGTTGCTCGCGCGGCAGGTCGCCGAACAACAGCGACGCCGACCCCGAGAGCTCGAGGGGCGTACGGCCGTACTCGCCCGAACCGGTCCGACGCACCTCCCCGCCGAGTTGTTGCGCAACCAGCTGGGCGCCGTAGCAGATGCCGAGCACGGGCACGCCCGAGTCGTAGATCGCGGGGTCGATCGACGGCGCGTCGTCGACGTGCACCGACGCGGGGCCGCCCGAGAGGATGATGCCCTTGGGCCGGCGGGCGAGCATCTCCGCCACCGGCATCGTACGGGGCACGATCTCGGAGTAGACGTTCGCCTCGCGCACCCGGCGGGCGATCAGCTGGGCGTACTGGGCACCGAAGTCGACGACCAGAACCGTGTCCACCCTCATGGCCTCACGACGCAGCGCGGTGCATGAACCAGTTCGTGACCCCGATCACCGGCGCCTCGGCGACCGTCTCGAACCCGAACTTCTCGTAGAACTTCACGTTGGCCGCCTTGTCGGTCTCGAGGTAGGCCAACGCGCGGTCTCGGTCAACGCGGTCGCAGAACGCCTGCATCAGGGCGCTGCCGATACCCTGACCCTGCTTGCCGGCGTCGGCCGCGATTGGCCCGAGGTGGAAGTGGGGCTCGTCGGGATCGCGCTTGCCCCAGGTCTGGAGCCACTTGACGACGCGCCCCTGCTCACCCGCGTTCTCGAAGACGGGTGGGAATTGGTCGGCCGGGAGGTCTCCGAGCGTGTGGACCACGCAGTCCGGCGGCGGTCCGAAACCGCAGACGCCGACCACGGTCCCGTCGGCGCTCGCCCGCAGCGGCTCCGGCTGCATGGGCATGATCCCGCCGAACATCTGGGTGAGCGATGCAACCCGGTGGTCGGGATCGTCGCCGAAGGCGGCGACATGCAGCGGGTTGTCGCGCATTCCCCGAGCGAGGGTGCCGATCGCGTCGGGGAGCTCGGCCTCGGCGATCGTCGCGACCTCGACCCCGACTCGCACGCCTAGTGGCCCGTCCCGATGCCCTGGGCGCGCTGGAGCGACTTGCCCTCGGTGAGCAGCGCCGGCGCCACCATCACCTCGGCCTTCTGGAACTCCTTGACCGTCGCGTACCCGGTGGTCGCCATCGACGTGCGCAGCGCGCCGAAGAGGTTGAGCGTGCCGTCGTTCTCGTGCGCAGGACCCACCAGAATCTCGCGCAGCGTCCCCTTCTGGCCCACGTTCACGCGCGCGCCCCGGGGCAGAGTGGGATGGAACGTCGCCATGCCCCAGTGGTACCCGCGCCCCGGTGCCTCGTACGCACCGGCGAGGGGCGACCCGATCATCACCGCGTCGGCGCCGCAGGCGATCGCCTTGGCGACGTCGCCGCCGGTGCCCATGCCGCCGTCGGCGATCACGTGCACGTAGACGCCGGTCTCGTCGAGATGGCGGATGCGGGCGCCGGCGGCGTCGGCGATGGCGGTGGCCTGGGGGACGCCGATCCCGAGAACCGCCCGGCTGGTGCAGGCGTGACCGGGGCCGACGCCGACCAGGATGCCAACCGCGCCGGTCCGCATGAGATGGAGGGCGGTGGAGTAAGAGGAGCAGCCGCCCACGATCACCGGCACCTCGAACTCACGGATGAACTTCTTCAGGTTGAGCGGCTCGCTCGTCTTCGACACGTGCTCGGCCGACACCACCGTGCCCTGGATCACGAGGACGTCGAGATCGGCCTCGAGGACGAGCTTGGCGTAACGCTCGACCCGCTGGGGGGTGAGCGAGCCGCAGGCAGTCACGCCCGCGCTCTTGATCTCGGTGATCCGCTTGCCGATCAGCTCCGCCTTGATCGGCTCCGCGTACAGCTCCTGCATGCGGCGGGTGGCCTTCTCGGCCGGTAGCGACGCGATCTCCTCGAACGCCGGGTCGAGGTCGTCGTACCGGGTCCACAGACCCTCGAGGTTGAGGCAGGCGAGGCCGCCGAGCTCGCCGACCTCGATCGCGGTGGCGGGCGACGTGACGCCGTCCATCGCCGCGGCCACCAGAGGCAGCTCGAAGCGGTAGGCGTCGAGCTCCCAGGAGATGTCGACGTCCTCGGGGTCTCGGGTCCGGCGGCTGGGGACGATCGCGATGTCGTCGAAGCCATAGGCCCGTCGTCCCGACTTGCCGATCCCGATCTCGATCTCCATCTCTACCGCCTCGCTTGCTGCAGGCCGGGATACCCGGCCCGCGGGCGCTCGCTCGGACGCCAAGTTGCACCGAAGTACACCGGTGCTGCCGCTTGCATCTCCATCTCCACTGCCTCGCTCTCTGCGGCGCAGGGTACCTGCGCCGCGGTCGCTCGCTCGGCGCCAAGTTGTCACTCGACGCATCAGTTCTGCCGCCGAATCGCTCAGAATACCGCCCCGTTTCGGGCCTCCTGCGGAAGGCCTCAGCGGCCCTCGACCAGGTGCTCGAGGAAGCCGGCGAGGATCCGCGCGGTGGCGCCCCAGACCGTCTCGTCGGCGAGCTCGAAGAAGTACACCGCCCGGTCGGGGATGCCGAGGTCCCACCGCTCCTCGCGGTAGGCGCCGTCGTCGAGGAGGTCGGAAAGGGGCACGTCGAGGACCTTCGCGACCTCGCGGGGATCGGGCACGAGCTCGGGGCGCGTCTCGAGCAGCCCCACGAACGGCGTGATCGTGAACCGCGAGGCGATGGTCGAGATCCCGTCGAGCTCGGCCGCGATCTCCACCGCGGAACGGGGCAAACCGATCTCCTCCGCCGCCTCTCGGAGGGCGGCGTCGAGCACGGTGGCGTCGACGTCGGGCTGGACCTTCCCGCCGGGGAACGCGATCTCGCCCCGGTGCGAGGGCATGTGCTCGGGGCGCTTGGTGAGGATGACCCGGGCCTCGCCGTCCTCCTCGAACAAGGGCACGAGCACGGCCGCGGCCCGGCTCCCGGGTACGACCAGCTGCGGGGGCCGCGGCGGCGAGAGCTCGGCGACCCGGCGGCGCACGTCGTCCAGGCTCAGGTGCCGGCGCTCGGGTGGCAGGTGGGCCCACGGTGGCGGTGCCCCGGCCCGGGCCGTCGGCGGGCGCGGGATCCGCTGCCGACCGCCCCGGACGCTCATCCGGTCAGCGTACGCTCAGGCCGTGAGCTTCGACTTCGCATCCGTGTTCGAGTCGGTGGCCGACGCGCTGCCCGATCGGGTCGCGCTCGTGCGGGGCGACCGCCGCCACACCTGGGGCGAGTTCGACGACCGGTCAGCGCGGCTGGCGGGGGCATTGTCGGAACTCGGGCTCGGCCCCGACTCCAAGGTGGCGTCGTACCTCTACAACTCGAACGAGTACGTCGAGGGTCTGCAGGCGACGTTCAAGATGCGGGGCGTCCCGGTCAACGTGAACTACCGGTACCTGGAAGACGAGCTCGCCTATCTCCTCGACAACTCCGACGCCGAAGTCGTGCTGTTCCACGGCAGCCTGGCCGAGCAGGTCGACGCGGTCCGCGGCCGGCTCCCGCGACTGAAGGCGGCGGTGCAGGTCGACGACGGCTCCCCCCACCTCGACGGCGCCCTGACCTACGAGGAGTTGATCGCGGATACCAAACCGATGGAGCGGATCGACCGGTCGGGCGACGACTACCTCTTCCTCTACACCGGCGGCACCACCGGGATGCCCAAGGGCGTCATGTGGCGCCAGGAGGACCTGTTCTGGAGCCTGGCCGAGGGCGTGTACCCGCTGGTCGGGCTGCCCCTGCCCGAGCGCCCGGCCGACTGCGGGCCCACTGCCCGCCAGAGCGCCGAGCAGGGGTTGCCGCCGGTCGTCCACCTCCCGGCGTCGCCGCTCATGCACGGCACCGGGCAGTTCACCACGTTCCAGTCGATGTTCCTCGGGGGCACGATCGTGACCCTCGAGAGCCGCAGTTTCGACCCGGACGAGCTGTGGCGGGTCGTGGCGCGCGAGCGGGTCACGAACATGGCCATCGTCGGCGACGCCTTCGCCAAGCCCATGCTGCGGGCGCTCGAAGACGCCGAGGCGCGTGGCGAGCCCTACGACATCTCGTCCGTTGCCCTCATGATCAGCTCGGGCGTGATCTGGAGCGCGCCGGTGAAGCAGGCGTTCATGGAGCGCCAGCCGATGATCTGCTACGACTCGCTCGGGTCGAGCGAAGGGGTCGGCTTCGCCAACTCGATCAGCGTGCCGGGCGCGGAGACGAAGACGGCCAAGTTCGCCATCGGTCCGCACGCCAAGGTGCTCACCGACGAGGGTCGCGAGGTCGAGCCGGGCTCAGAGGAGATCGGGCTCCTCGCGGTGGGAGGGCGCATCCCGGCGGGCTACTACAAAGACCCCGAGAAGTCGGCGGAGACGTTCCGCGAGCTGGCCGGCCACCGCTGGTCGGTCCCGGGCGACTACGCCACCGTCGCGGCCGACAACACCATCACGCTGCTCGGGCGGGGATCGGTGAGCATCAACTCGGGCGGCGAGAAGATCTACCCCGAAGAGGTGGAGGAGGCGGTGAAGCACCACCCCGCGGTCGCCGACTCGGTGGTCGTGGGTGTGCCCGACGAGCGCTTCGGCGAGGCGGTCACCGCGGTGGTGTCGTTGCGGCCGGGAGCGTCGGCGAGCGAGGACGACATCATGGGCGCGGTCGAAGCCAGCGGACTGGCCCGGTTCAAGCGACCGCGGCACGTCGTCATGGTCGACGACGTGCCCCGCGCTCCGAACGGTAAGGCCGACTACAAGTGGGCGCAGACGACCGCGGTGGACCGCCTCGCGACCTGAGCGCTACTTCTTGGCGACCTTGGCGAGGACGTCGCGGCTCGACAGGACGAGCAGATCGTCGCCGTCGACGGTGATCTCGGTGCCGCCGTACTTCGAGTAGAGGATGATGTCGCCGACGGCGACGTCCACGGGGATGACCTCGCCGGTCTGCTCCGAGCGGCGCCCGGGCCCGACGGCCAGGACCTCGCCCTGCTGGGGCTTCTCCTTGGCGGTGTCGGGGATGACGAGGCCGCTCGCGGTCGTCTCCTCGGCCTCACTGGCCTGAACGACGATCCGGTCCTCCAGCGGCTGCAACTTCATCGACGTGCCTCCTCGAATCTTCGGGCTCGAATCTTCTGGCGTCTTCCGGTTTCTGCGATCGGTTAGCACTCTACCGGGGGGAGTGCTAAACGGGCAAGGCGGGAACCCGGCGGGCCCTCTAGGCGACGGACGGGAGGCGCAGGTTGGGGTCGGCGCCGGCGTCCAGCGGCGTGGGCCCGTCGGCCCGGAGCCGCCACCAGGCGGTCGCCGCGATCATCGCCCCGTTGTCGGTGCAGAGGGCCGGCGGGGGCAGGAA
>JACDBD010000169.1 GCA_013695115.1 Actinomycetota bacterium
CTGACTACTCGTCGAGGCCGCCGGCGGCGAGCTTGGCCTCGACCTCGCGCTGCTTGCGCACGTTCTCGCGGTGGAGCTCCTCGGTCGTCTTCACGACGCCGTCGACCTTGAGCTCGCCCATCACGTGGACCTCGCCCAGGGTCTCGTGCATGTAGTCGGGCCCCTCGCCGGTGGGGATGAACCACCCCGTCGGGCACATGGTGAGCACCTCCACGAACGTGAACCCGCGCCCTTCGATCTGGGTCTCGAACGCCCGCCGCACCATCTTCTTGGTGCGCGCCACCGAGCCGGCGTTGTGCACCGAACCCCGGGCGACGTAGGTCGCGCCCTCGAGTCGGGCGACGAGGTCGCCGATGAGGATCGGGTAGCCGTGGTACTCGGCGTCGCGCCCGTCCAACGAGTTCTTCGTCCGCTGGCCGAGCACGCTGGTGGCGGTCATGTGACCGCCGGTCTCGCCGAACACGCCGTTGTTGAGCAGGATGCACGTCACCCGCTCGCCCCGCGCCGCGGTGTGGAGCACCTCCTGGAGCCCCTCGTTCACCATGTCGCCGTCGCCCTGGAGGGTGAAGACGACACCGTCGGGCTGCATCCGCTTCACGCCGGTGGCTACCGACGGCGCCCGCCCGTGCAGCGCCTGCACCAGGTCGAGGTCGACGGTGGCGGTGAAGGCGGTGTAGCAGCCGATGCCCGCGACCATCACCGACCGCTGCGCCACGCCCAGCTCCTCGAGCGCCTCCAAGAACAGCCGGAGGGCGAGGGGCTCACCGCACCCGGGGCACAGGTTGTGCTCCTGGGTGAGGAGCAGGTCGGGCTTGAGGCCGGCGACCTTCTTGGCGTCGGTGGGCGCCGTCGACGTGTCGAGGACGGGCCCGGTGGGCACGGCGTCGGTCGTCATGGCGTCCTCCTATGCCCGGTCGTTGACCGGCAACGGCGGGAGGTCGACGCCCCGGTGCAGGGCGAGCACCCGGTCGCGGATGATCTCGGCGTCGAGCAGCGGGCCCACGCCGAAGCCGGAGCCGTCGGTCGAGATTCCACCGATCCCGACGACGGGCACGTCATGACCGACGCCGAGGCGGACGTCGTCGATCATCTGCCCTGCGCACAGCTCGAACACCCCGACCACGCGCGCGCCCTGCGCGGCCTCGCGCACCGCCGCGTACGGATACGGCCACAGCGTGATCGGTCGCACGTAGCCGACCTTCTCGCCGTCGGCCCGCAGCTCCTCCACGACGTAGCGCACGAACTTCGCCGGAGTCCCGAACGCGACGACCACCGTCTCGGCGTCGTCGACGTGCGCGCTCTCCACCCTCGCCTCGGCCCGCTCGATCTCGGCGAGCTTCTCCGCGATCTGGCGCAGGTGGCGCTCGATCCCCGGCCCTTCGTTGCCGGTCTTCCCGAGCCCGAGGGGCGAGATGCTGCGCGACCGGCCGGTGCCGGCGAGCGAGCCGTCCACCGCCCAGTCCTTGGCCGGCAGGTCGCCGAAGTCGATCGGTTCGACCGACACGGCTTCGTTGGTGTGGGCGAGCAGGTAGTCGCCGTACACGAGCACGGGGCTGCGCCACTGGTCGGCGAGGTGAAACCCGAGTTGGGTCAGCTCGACCGCCTCGGCGATGTCGAGCGGCGCGAGCACGATGTGGCGGTAGTCGCCGTGGCCGCCGCCCCGGGTCGACTGGAAGTAGTCCTGCTGTCCCCGCGCCATGTTGAAGATCACCAGCGGCAGCTCGGCCAGGGTGATCTCGCTGAAGCTCTCCTGCATCAGCGACAGCCCCTGGCCGGTCGAGCCGGTGGCGGCGCGGGCGCCGGTCGCCAGCGCGCCCCAGGCCATCCCGACCGCCTCGAGCTCGCTCTCGGCGTTGACGCAGTTCCCGCCCACCTCGGGGAGACGGCGGGCCAGGTGCTCGAGCAGCTCGGTGAACGGCGTCATCGGGTACCCGGCGAAGAAGCGGCACCCGGCGACGATGGCGGCCTCGGCGATCGCCTCCGAGCCTTCCATCAACCGTTTTTGCGTCGCAGAGCCAC
>JACDBD010000020.1 GCA_013695115.1 Actinomycetota bacterium
ACCAGCTGATCCCCGCGGCTCTCCGCGTCCCGCATGGCCTTGATGAGGTCGCGCGAGTCGACCGTGTACGTGCGGGCCGAGGCCTCGGAGTTGGCGCACGGGTACACCACGCTGACCACCCCGGTCGGTTCCTCGCGAGCGTCGACGGGGCCGGCCAGCAGCCCGCACGCCTCGTACAACAGCTTGCTCTCCGGATCACGATCGGCGTCGTAGCAGTGACCGATGATCCGCCGGTACTGCTCCTCGGTCAGGCGGAGCGTGGGTGACGCGAAGGTCACGTGGCGGTGGGTGCGTCCTGGATGGCGCGCCACACCCGCTCGGCGGTGAGCGGCATGTCGAGGTGGCGGATCCCGTAGACCGAGAGGGCGTCGATCACCGCGTTCTGGACCGACGGGGTCGACCCGATGGTCCCGGACTCGCCGATGCCCTTGGCCCCGAGCGGGTTGAGCGGCGTGGGCGTCTCGGTGTTGGACGCCTCGAAGCTCGGGAACTCGGCCGCGCTCGGCATCGCGTAGTCCAGGAGGTTGCCGGTGAGGGGATTGCCGTCCTCGTCGTAGACCACGCCTTCGTAGAGCGCCTGGGCCACGCCCTGGGCGATGCCGCCGTGCTGCTGGCCCGTCACGAGCAGCGGGTTGAGGATGCGGCCGCAGTCGTCGACGGCGATGTGGCGGATGAGCTCGACCCGACCGGTCTCGGTGTCGACCTCGACCACGGCAATATGGGCGCCGAAGGGGTAGGTCGCCTCGCCCTGGTTGAAGTCGAGCTCGGAGGCGAGGCCCGGCTCCATGTCGTCGGGACGGCGCCCGTCGTCGTGGGCGGCGCGCGCGAGCTCGGCCCACTCGAGCGCGGTGGCGGGCACACCCGCCACGCCGACCGTCCCGCCCTCGTGGACGACGATGTCGTCGACGTTCGCCTCGAGCAGGTGGGCGGCGAGGCGCTTGGCCTTCTCGAGCACGCCCTCGCTGGCGCGGTAGAGCGCGCTGCCCGCGGTCTGCAGCGAGCGCGAGCCCATCGTCCCGGTCCCCCGCGGCACGACCGCGGTGTCGGACTGCACCAGGCGCACCGACTCCATCGGGACGCCCAGGAGCTCGGCCACGATCATGGCGAACGCGGTCTCGTGCCCCTGGCCGTGGGCGGAAGTACCGACGGTAGCCGTGACGGTGCCGTCCTCGTGCACCTCCACCGCGCCGAACTCCTGGAACAACCCGCCCGCGGTGACCTCCACGTAGCAGGCGACGCCGATCCCGAGCTGCTTCACGTCACCGCGTTCCCGCCGGGTCGCCTGGTCGCGGCGCAGGTCGTCGTAACCGGCGACCCGCACCGCCTCGTCGAGCGCGCGGGCGTACTCGCCGACGTCGTAGTTCGCCCCCGTGACCGTGGTGAGCGGGAACTCCTCGGGCGCGAGGAAGTTCTGCTTGCGGATCTCGACCGGGTCGATGGTCAGCTCGGCCGCGGCCATGTCGATGATGCGCTCGAGGAGTGCCGCCGCCTCGGGTCGGCCCGCGCCCCGGTAGGCGCCGGTCGTCGTCGTGTTGGTCGCGGCGCTCACCGAGTTGAACTGGATCTTGGGGATCCGGTACACGCCCTGCGCCATCGAGCGGGTGAGGAACGGCAGGAACCCCCCGATGTTCGGGTAGGCGCCGGCCTCACCCACGACCCGGCCGCGCAGGCCGACGATGGTGCCGTTGCGCTTGAGGCCCATCTCGATGTACTGGATCTGGCCCCGGCCGTGGTTCATCGCGACCATGTTCTCGGAGCGGGTCTCGGCCCACTTCACCGGCCGGCTGAGCTCGCGCGCCGCCGCGGCCGCGATGACGTGCTCGGGGTACAGGCCGGCCTTGGCGCCGAAGCCGCCACCGACCGCGGGTGCAACTACCCGCACCTTTTCGGGCGCGAGGCCGAGCACTTCAGCCAGCGGGTCGCGCACGCCATGGGGGTTCTGGGTCGGCACGTGCAGGGTGAGCCCGCTCGGGTCGTCCTCGGTGCCGTGCTCGACCAGGATGCCATTGGGCTCCATCGGCACCGCCGCCAGGCGCTGGTTCACGAACCGGCCCTCCACCACGACGTCGGCGTCGTCGAACACGGTCGGGTCCTCGCCGAAGTTGAACTCGATCGCGATGTTCGTCCCGTGGTCGGGGAACAAGATCGGCGCGCCCTCTTCGAGCGCGGCCTCGGGGTCGACCACCGCCGGGAGCGGGTCGTAGTCGACGATCACGAGCTCGGCCGCGTCCACGGCCTGGGCCCGGGTCTCGGCGACGACGGCAGCGACGATGTCGCCGACGAAGCGCACCCGCTCGGAGGCCAGCGGCGGACGGGCGAAGACGGGCGGGACCATCGCGAACCCCTGGAGGGGGGCGAGCCCGAGGTCGGCGGCGGTGTACACCGCGAGGACGCCGGGCATCGCCGCCGCCTCCGCGGTGTCGACGGATTCGACGAGCGCGTGGGCGATCGTGGAACGGACGAACGCGAGGTGCGTCAGGCCGTCCACGGGCATGTCGTCGAAGTAGCGGGCCTCCCCACTGAGGATGCGGGGATCCTCGGTGCGGCGGACGGCGTTTCCGAGGATGGAGCCCGAGGTCGCCATAAGGCGGCAATCTATAAGGCATGTCCAGACGGGGCGATCGCGTCGCCATCCGCAACCGGAAGGCCCGGTACGACTACCTGGTGCTCGAGTCGTTCGAGTGCGGGATCGTCCTCGCCGGCGCCGAGGTGAAGTCGATCCGAGAAGGGCATGCCAACCTCCACGACGGGTACGCCCGGGTCGAGGGGGGCGAGGTCTGGCTGCACGGCATGCACGTCTCGCCCTACGAGTTCTCCCGGCTCGAGCTCGAGCCGGTGCGGCCCCGGAAGCTCCTCCTCCACCGCAAGCAGATCGACGAGCTCGAGCGCGCCACCGCCGAGAAGGGCGTGACCCTCGTCCCCCTCAGCGTCTACTTCAAGGAGGGCCGGGCCAAGGTCGAGCTCGCCGTCGCACGTGGCAAGCGTCAGTACGACAAGCGGCGGGCGATCGCCGAGCGCGACGCCAAGCGGGAGGCCGAGCGGGCGATGAAGGGGCTGCGGGAGTGACGACCAGGTCACCCAGCTAGGGCGGCGATCGGTCGCGGCGACGGCCTTCGTGCTCGTCGCGGTGGTGCGGATGACAACGCAGCTCGAGATTCGAGAGCTCGGTGGGGCCGCCGTCGAGCCAGTGCACGATGTGATGGACATCGCACCACTCCGGCGGGCGGTCGCACCCCACTTCCATGCAGTGCTGGTCGCGAGCGATCACGGCCCGCCGCAGCGGCGCCGGCACGACTCGAGTGCGCCGGCCGACATCGAGCGGCTCGCTCTTTCCGTCGGTGATGATGCGGCTCACGCCGGCGTCGCAAGCGAGCCGCCGCGCCGCCTCGCCCGAGATCGGCTGCTCGGACCACGCGAGGGTCGCTGCCTTGGCGCCCGCGCGGCCCTCCAGGGTCGCGAGGTCGACGCTGACGTTGAGGTGGGGCCGCTCGCCTCCGGTCGTCTGCGCCACCCGCCGATCGAGGTAGCTGCGGGCGATTGCCACGAGCGCGTCGGCCCGGCGCTGGGCTGGGCTGCGGGGGTCGTCCTTGCTCGTCGTCTCGGCCGCGTGCACGGCCGTCGCGATGGTGGCTCCGCCCTCGGGATCGAACTCACCGTCCACCGCGTGCCTACCCTCGAAGGTCTCGGAGATGTGGAAGCGCCGCGCCTGGAACGCGTCCTCCGCCACCTCGAGGAATACCTCGGGCTCGACCGCGTGGCGCCAGTGCTCGGCGGCGGTCCGCAGTCGTAGTGGGTCGAGCTGGCGCGCCGCGTCGGCGAGGATCGGATCGATACGGTCGGCCGACGCCGGTCGCGCGTCGCCGGTCGCCTTGGCGATCACCCGCACGTGCGCGTAGCTGATGTCGCCTTCCTCGAAGGCGGCCTCGGTCGCGGGAAGATCCGCCAGCCGGCGCGCCACCGTGACCTTCTCATTGGCGGTGCCGGGAGCGAGGCGGCATCGGTGGCGCAGCCAGGCCTTCGTCGACAGTGCGCCGTCGTCGGCCCAATGTCCGCTGCGGTCGAAGCCGCGCAGCAGGCGGGTCCACCCCGCCTCGAGCCGGTCGATGTCGCGGCGCAGCTCGATCAGCATCGGACCCAGCTCCGCGCCCAGCTCGTCGGAGTCGAGGGCCAGGGTCTCGTCGATTGCCGAGCCAAGGTTTCCCATCACGAGCTCCTCAGGGAACGTATGTTCGCAGTGTAACCCCAGATGGTGAGAAGAGGCAAAGAAATTTCTCTGAACGCCTGAAGTTGTAGATAACAGACCGGTTTTCCACAGGAATCACGGGCTGGCCGGGCCCCAGAAGGGGTACTCTGTTGGTGCCCGCCGATGCGCACCGGTGGGCACTGACAAGGGGGTGCGTGGCTTCGATCCTGGGGATCGAGGTGGGTGAAGCGAGCCGACGTCCCCGGATCGTCGTGAAAAAGCCGGGAACACTGATACACGCCGACGACAACGTCGCGCTCGCTGCCTAACTTCGGTTAGGTAGCGCGTCCGTTCCGGCCCAGCCGCTCGGTCGGATTGCGGGCGTCATCTCGAGCGGCTTACCGCCGGGACGGGCCTCGTGGCCCGGCGGGACATCACAGCGAGGCTGGGGTTGCCGCAGGCCGCCGGCGAGCGGCGGCGACCCGAGATCTACTCGCCGGCTGCGCTCGGAGAAGCCCCACCGAAGACTCGGGAGACGCGGGTTCGACTCCCGCCACCTCCACTGGCCGACGGCGGCAGACTTGCGTCGTGGGCACCCCGCAGACCTTGTACGCCGAGGGCAAGGACGGCTCGCAGATCGCGGGCGTCGAGGAGCTCGCCGTGTCGCAGCCGGCAGATCGCGCAGGTCGTGCGGTAGGCGGCGATGACGCGTTGCCGGAACTTCGCCTGGTGGAGCCGTTGCACGGCGAGACGGGTCACGTACGAGCGGCGCGCCTCGTCGATCGCACTCGACGACAGGTTGGGGCGAAGCTGCTGCGGTTCGTCGAACGCCACGGTGAAGGTGAGAGCTGCCGGCTCATCGTCGTGGATGAACACCGGCCAGAACGCCTGGTATTGGCCGACGGTGATTCCGGCGAAGTAAACGAGCGGAAGCCCGAGTCGCCATGCCCGCCGCAGACCGACGTTGTCGGGGTGCTCGGGATCGGTCCCTCGGTACCGATACCGGAGGAAGCCGTCGGCTCCGACTTCGTCGTCGTAGGGGCTTCGCGGCGAGGTCGTGATCGATAGAGGCGCGACCATCACCGCCGGCTTGAAGATCCCTGCTCGGAGATCAGCCCTTGCCGGACTGCGCTTACTAGGGCCGAGTCTCGCAATACCGTAGTGCCGATCTGCGCGCGACCCACATGCACCTGCTCCTCAGTTCCGCTCGGCCCAGATCGGAGATAGGGTCGCCAAAATTGACTTTGTTCGATACGCGTACTTAGCCCGAGAAAGGGGGCAACGATGCATACCCGTGTGCTCACGTTCACTGGCGCCAAGAACATCGATGGTGGCGTCGACTTCCTGCGCCAGAAGGTGGTGCCCGTCCTCAACGAGCAGAAGGGTTACCGGGGCGTCACGGCCAGTGCCGACCGGTCCGGAGCTGTTCTCGGAATCCTTTCGCTCTGGGAGACCGAGTCCGACCGGGACGCAAGCGACAGTGCACTCACCAACGCACGCCAAGAGGGTCTCGACCTCATCGGGGGCGAACTGACCGTGGAGACCTTCGAGCAATTGCTAGCGGAAGTCGCCAGTCCCCCGGGACCCGGTTCGGCCCTGATAGTCACGCGGATCAGCATGGATCCGGCCAAGATCGACGAGAACTTTGCCTTCTTCAAGAGCGATATCCTGCCTCGGATCAAGGCCAACGCCGGGTTCCAAGCTGTGCGGAACATGATCAACCGAAAGACCGGACACGGGCTCGTGGGTACGGTCTGGGCGGACCAGGACACGATGAAGGCCGCCGCCACCGAAGCCCAGTCCCGCCGCCAAGAGGGCATCGCGCGGGGTGTCAGCTTCGGTGACGTGAGCTACCGAGAAGTCCTCTTCAGCGATCTCCGATAGGTCGGCACCGCCGGGTGTGCCGGCGACTAGCGGATCGCGAA
>JACDBD010000258.1 GCA_013695115.1 Actinomycetota bacterium
GGCGCCGCAACCACCGGAGCACCTCGAGGCCGCAGTGCTCTCGCGCCGGGCGCTCCTCCTCGGTGGGCTCGCATCCGTGCCCGTCGTAGTGGCCGCGTGCAGCGGCGGCGGGGGCAGCGACCGCGCCGCGGGGTCGACGTCGACGACTCGGGATCGACCGAGGCCGCGACTGCGACCACGTTGGCACCCACACCCGCGTGCACCGACGGCGACGAGCCGACCCCGAACCAGACCGAGGGCCCGTTCTTCACCCCCGACTCGCCCGAGAGTCCAGCTTCCTCGCCGACGTCGACGGCGGAACCAAGATCGTCGTCGCGGGAATAGTCCTGACGACCGCGTGCCGGCCGGCCGCGGGCGCCCTGTTGGACTTCTGGCACACCGACGACAACGGTGACTACGACAACGAGGGGTACCGGCTGCGCGGCCACCTGTTCGCCGACGCCACCGGGGCGTACCGGCTCGAGACGATCGTGCCGGCGGTGTATCCCGGCCGCACCCGGCACATCCACGTGAAGGTGCAGGCCGAGGGCGGTCCCGTGCTCACCACCCAGCTCTACTTCCCGGGCGAGGCCGAGAACGAGCGCGACGACCTCTTCCATGCCGAGCTGGTTATGAACGTGCGCAACGTCGCCGACGCAAGGCCGCCACCTTCAACTTCGTCGTCGCGGCCTAGACGGGCCAGACTCACCCGATGCGAGGATTCGGGGCCGGGGTGGTTCTCGCGGCGCTGGTCACGGCGGCGGCGTGCGGCGGCGGGGACAGCGGTGGGAGCAGCAGCCACGCGGGGCGGGTTCGAAACGACAGGAAGCCAGCGACCGTCGGCGACGTCGTCGTCCGCACCGAGACCTTCGTCGACCCGAGCCGGCCTACCGACCCGCCGGTCGGCACACCCGGCCGCACGCTGGTCACCACCATTCGCTTCCCCCAGACCGGTGGGCCCTATCCCCTGATCGTTCTCGCCCACGGCTTCGACGGGCACCCCCGCAAGTTCACCGAGCTAACCGAGGCGTGGGCGCGGGCGGGCTACGTCGTCGCCGCGCCCACGTTCCCGCTCACCAACGATGAGCTTGGCCCTGGTAGGACCGTCGTCGCCGACTACACGAACCAGCCCGCCGACGTCAGCTTCGTCATCGACGAGATGCTCGAACTCAGCGAGGGCAAGGACGATCCGCTACGCGGCCGCCTCGACGGTGACCGCATCGGCGTGGCCGGCCTGTCGGTCGGTGGGGTGACGACGTTCGCGGTCACCTACAACACCTGTTGCCGCGATCCGCGTATCGACGCCGCCATCACCATGGCCGGCGCACGGTTCCCCTACGACGGCGAGTATGAGCTGGCCGGCGTGCCGCTCCTCCTGTTTCACGGCGATGCCGACCCGTCGCTGCCCTACGCCGGGAGTGTCGAGGCTTATGCCGATGCGGCTGCGCCGAAGTTCTTCGTCACGGTCCTCGGCGGCGGCCACTCCCCCCCGTTCGAGGACGACGACGACCCCGCCGACGAGATGGTCACCGCGGTGACGATCGACTTCTGGAACCTGTTCCTGGCCGCGCTGCCCGGCGCCCGCCAGGCGCTGCTGGGTGACGCCACCGTCGACGGGCTCAGCAGCCTCCAGTACGAGGACGTCTGACGCCCCGGCCCGGGCACCCCTGACCGGCCGGGGCTAGATTCCCACGCTGTCAGTCGATCGAGAGGTAGGAGTTCACCCGTGCGCAAGCTCGTCGTCACCCTCGCCGCCGCTCTCACGCTCGCCCTGCTCGCCGCCCCCGCCCCCGCCGCTCCTTCCGGCGACGGCGGTTTCGAGGAGGAAGGTGTCCTCACCGTGGGCACCAACCTGCCCGCGCCGGGCTTCTGGACCGGGGACGACCCCGACGACATCAGCGGAGGGTTCGAGTATGGCATCGCCCTGGAGCTGGCCGAGCGGCTCGGGCGCGACGACGGGGTCAACGTGGTGAACGTGTCGTTCGACGCCCTGGTCGCGGGCAACGCCAAGGGCTTCGACATTGCGCTCTCGCAGGTCACGATCACGAAGGACCGGCGGAAGGTCGTCGACTTCTCGACCCCGTACTTCAACTCCGACCAGGGGATCCTCGTGCAGCAGGGCACCGAGGTGTCCGACGCCGAAGCAGCCAAGGGGCTCCAGTGGGGGGTGCAGTCGGCCACGACCGCCCAGACGTTCCTCGAGGACGAGCTGAAGCCCGACGACGAGCCCCAGGTGTACCAGGAGACCACGCAGGCGTTCGCCGCGCTCCAGGCCGATCAGGTCGACGCGGTCCTGCTCGACACCACCATCGTGCTCGCGCAGGCAAGCCAGTCGGGCTCGGAGTTCGAGGTCGTCGGCCAGTTCGAGGTGGGCGAGAAGTACGGCGCGGTGCTCCCGAAGGACTCTGACCTCCTGAAGAAGGTGAACAAGCAGCTGAAGGCGATGAAGGCCGACGGCACGATCGACGCCCTGGCGGAGGAGTTCCTGGCGCCCGAGTTCGGGAAGGACCCGGCCGACGTCCCCTACCTCGAGATCTGACACCCGCGCCGAGGGGGAGCGGCGCGACGGCCTCGCGGTCACCGCGTTCGTCCTGGCGATCGTCTCGGTCGCCACCCTGACGGTCCTGCCCGCGATCGCGGCGCTCGTGCTCGTGCGCCGGGCCGAGCGCCGGCTGGCCCTGAGCGACGACGCCAACCCCGATCGCAGGCTGCTGCGGCCGGCGCGCGTGCTCGCCACGATCGGTCTCGCGCTGGGTCTTCTCCTCGCGGTGCTCCTGGCGCTCTACCTGGCCCGTAACGGGCTGCGCGACATCCGGGACACGTTCTTCGCGTGGGAGCACCTGCGCGACAGCTTCCCCTCCGTCCGCAAGGGCTTCTGGCTGAACATCAAGCTGTTCGTGGTTGCGGAGGCCCTCGTTCTCGTCTGGGGCTTGGTGGTCGTGCTCGCCCGCCTCGCTCCCGGAAAGGCCGCGGCGCC
Organism: Actinomycetota bacterium; assembly: GCA_013695115.1. Lineage (GTDB taxonomy): Bacteria > Actinomycetota > Acidimicrobiia > IMCC26256 > JACDBD01 > JBPCMN01. The sequence continues at coordinate 2,957 of JACDBD010000258.1, forward strand.
GGTGCGCTGGCTCGCGATCGCCTACATCGACGTGTTCCGCGGGCTCCCCGCCATCGTGACGATCTACCTGGTCGGTTTCGGGCTCCCGCTCACGGGGATCTCGTTCTTCGAGGACCTCGAGCTGTTCTGGTTCGGTGTGCTCGCCCTCACCCTCATCTACGGCGCGTACGTCGCCGAGGTCTACCGGGCCGGGATCGAGAGCGTGCACTGGAGCCAGGCCGCGGCGGCGCGATCGCTGGGTCTCTCGTACAGCCAGACCATGCGTTTCGTCGTCGTTCCCCAGGCCGTCCGGCGCGTGATCCCGCCGCTGCTCAACGACTTCATCGGGCTCCAGAAGGACACCGCCCTCATCAACGTCCTCGGGCTGCTCGAGGGCTTCAACCGCGCCCGCATCTATGCCGGCAACAACTTCAACCTCTCGTCGGTGGTCGGGCTCGGGATCTGCTTCGTGGTGATCACTGTCCCGATGACCCGGCTCACCGACTACCTCGTCAAGCGCGACCAGCGCCGTCTCCAGGCGGTGGCGTGATGGCGTTTCTCGAGATCAGCGCGGTGGAGAAGCGGTTCGGGAAGAACCTCGTGCTCCAGGGTGTCGACCTGAACGTCGACGAGCACGAGGTGGTCTGCGTCATCGGCGCGTCGGGGTCGGGAAAGTCGACCCTGCTCCGCTGCATCAACGGTCTCGAGGCCGTCGACGCCGGCACTATCACCGTCGACAACCGGCCCGTGCTCCAGGATGACTTCGCCCTCAACCGGCTCCGGCGAGAAGTCGGGATCGTCTTCCAGAACTTCAACCTCTTCCCCCACATGACCGTGCTCCGCAACGTGGCCCTCGGCCCCCGGGAGGTGCTCGGCCTGCCGCGCGCCGAAGCTCGCGAGCGCGCCACCCGCCTGCTCGATCGGATCGGTCTCGCCGACAAGGCGGGGGAGTACCCCGACCGCCTCTCCGGCGGTCAGCAGCAGCGGGTGGCTATCGCGCGGGCCTTGGCGATGCAGCCGAAGCTCATGCTGCTCGACGAGATCACCAGCGCGCTCGACCCCGAGTTGGTGGCGGAAGTACTCGAGATCGTCCGCGAGCTCGCGACCGAGGGCATGACGATGCTGCTCGCTACCCACGAGATGAGCTTCGCCCGCGACATCGCCACCGAGGTCTGCTTCCTCGACGAAGGATCGATCCTCGAGCAGGGCCCGCCCGAGCAGATCTTCACCGAGCCGGCCAACCCGCGCACCGCCGCGTTCCTGAAACGGATCATCGCCGCCGGCCGCTTGTGAGCCCGACACGTCAGACTGGAGGCGTGCGCCGCGCCACCATCTTCCTGATCGTCGCCCTGCTCGCGGTGGTCGGGGCGTGCGGTGACGACGACGACGGCGGGTCGTCCTCGGTGCCGCCCTCGCCGGGGGACGTCGAACAAGACCTCCCGACCGCGGCCGCGCCCGGGACCTACCAGGTGGCCGAGCTGAGCGAGACCTACGTCGACGACTCGCGGCCGACCGAGACGCCCGACGGCCAGGGGAGCGGACCCTCGCGCACGCTCGTCACCACGATCCACTACCCCCAGGGGGACGGCCCGTTCCCGCTGATCGTGCTGGCCCACGGCCTCACCGGGAACCCGGACAAGTTCACCGAGCTCACGACCGGGTGGGCGTCGGCCGGCTATGTGGTCGCGGTCCCGCTGTTCCCGCTCACGAGCAACCAGGTGCCGATGCAGGTCATCGCCGACTACAACAACCAGCCCGGCGACATGAGCTTCGTCATCGACGAGGTGCTGGCGCGCAGCGAGGGCGACGAAGGCCCGCTGGCCGGCCTGGTCGCCGCCGACCACGTCGGCGTCGCCGGCTTGTCGTTAGGCGGAGCAACCGTCTACGGCATCGGCTTCAACAGCTGCTGCCGCGACGACCGCGTCGACGCCGCCCTCGTCATGGCGGGGATGCTGCTCGACTTCGAAGGCGAGTTCGAGTGGCCCCCGGTCCCGCTGATGGTCATCGCGGGCAACGCCGACAACAGCGGCCGCGACCCGTACAGCATGGCGAGCCCGCCCAAGTACCTCTGGACGATCGAGCGCGCTCTCCACTCGGCACCGTTCCAGGACGACGACGACCCCGCCGACGAGCTCGTCGTCACCGTCACGGTCGACTTCTGGAACGGCTTCCTGTACGAGGACGACAGTGCGATCGACCGATTGCTGACCGACGCGATGGTCCCCGGGACCGCCACCCTCGAACACGAAGGCTGACCGCACCGGACCATGCCGCTCGACGAACTGGTCCGGCGGCGCTGGGACGTAGTTGTCGTCGGCGGCGGGCACAACGGCCTCACCGCGGCCGCGTACCTGGCCCGCGCGGGCCGCTCCGTGCTCGTCCTCGAGCGCCGGGAGCAGCTCGGCGGCGCCTGCACCCTCGAGCAGCCCTTCGGCGATCCCCGCTACGTCGTGAGCCCGTGCGCCTACCTGGTCGGCCTACTGCACCCGCTCGTGATCGATGAGCTCGCGTTGGCGAGCTACGGCTACCGCACGTTCGTCGCCGACCCCACCCAGTGGACGCCGTTCGAGGACGGGACGTCACTCACGCAATGGCTCGACCCGGCGCGCACGCGCGCCGAACTCGACGCCTTCTCGCCCCGCGACGCCGACGGGTTCCTCGCCTACCAGGCGATCTTCGGCCGCATCCGGGCGGCGTTGCGCACCGGGCCCCGCGACACCTGGATCGGCGACGCGCCGTCGCGCGCCGAGCTCGACGCGCTACTCGGCGACGACGCCGAGGCGCGCGACGTCGTGCTGGGCGACGCGCCGATCGCCGACGTGATCGAACGCCACGTCGGCGACGAACATCTCCGCACCGCGCTCCACGGC
>JACDBD010000288.1 GCA_013695115.1 Actinomycetota bacterium
AGGAGGGTTCGTGAGAGGGATTCGGATCGCGGTTGTGCTCGCCACCGTCGCGATGGTCGTCGTCGGCCTCGCCGGCCCCGCGGTCGCGAAGACGGTGTCGCCCAAGAAGTACGCCAAGTCGCTGTGCGGAACTCTGGGTGACATCGGCGACGCGAACGAGCAACTCGCCACTGATTTCGGGACCATTCCGGGCGATGATTCCGCTGCGTTTCAAACGCAGATCATCGACTTGGCGAACGGTTTCGTCGCCGAACTCGAGGCAGCCGAGTCCAAGCTCAAGAAGCTCATCCCCGACGTCAAGGGGGGCAAGAAGGTCTCGAAGCTCTTCGTCGAGTCCCTCGACGAACAGGCCTCCGCTACGCAAGCCGCGATCGACACCTTCGCGGCCGCCGACCCCAACGGGGTCGTCTTCCAGGCTGACGTCTCCACGTTCGGAGTCGCGCTCGATACGGTGACACTGACGCTCGGCGACCCGTTCAGCGAGGTCACGAACCAGGATCTGCTCGAGGCCTTCGACGAGGAGAGCTCGTGCGAGGAAATCGTCACGGTCTTCTGACATTCGGCGTCCTGGCCGGGACGGTGGCGCTCCTGGGCGCCGGCTTCCCGGCCGAGGACGTCCTTGCTCGAGACGTATCGGCCGAGAAGTGGGTAAAGTCGGTCTGCACGTCGCTCGGCGACTGGGCCGAGGACCTGGCGGCCGCCCAGGAGGGCGTCGATCGGAGCGAGAGCGACCTCGATCAGCAGAAGGAGGACCTGGTCGCCTACCTCGACGAGGTCACCGAAGCGACCAACGCGCTCCTGAAGCGGCTGAAGAAGGCGGGAACCCCGGACGTCGAGGACGGCAAGGGCGTCACCGGGGCGTTCCGCAAGGGCTTCACGCAGGCGCGCGACACGTTCGCCGACGCCGCCGACGACGCCGAGAGCCTCGACACCGAGGACGCCTCGCAGTTCGAGGAGGACGTCGTCGACATCCAGGACGCGATTGCCGGCGGAGCCGACGACATCGGCGCGACCTTCGACGAGGCCGACGAGAAATACGACGTCCCCGAGCTCGACGACGCGTTCGAAGCCGAGCCGTCCTGTAGCGGCGTCGCCTGACCCCTCGTCTTCGCCCGCGGACGGAGACGGAGGCGGGGACCGGTACGCTCCGATGGTGGAGCGACGCATTTTCGGGCTCGAGAACGAATATGGTGTCACCTGCACGCTGCGGGGCCAACGCCGTCTGAGCCCCGACGAGGTCGCCCGCTACCTCTTTCGCCGGGTCGTGTCGTGGGGCAGATCGAGCAACGTGTTCCTCGAGAACGGCGCCCGCCTCTACCTCGACGTCGGCAGTCACCCCGAATACGCGACACCGGAATGCGACTCCATCGCCGATCTCGTGGTCCACGACAAGGCAGGGGAGCGCATCCTCGAGGGCCTCGTCCGCAGTGCCGAGCATCGCCTGCGCGAGGAGGGCATCCGGGGCGAGGTGTTCCTGTTCAAGAACAACACCGACTCCGCCGGCAACTCGTACGGCTGCCACGAGAACTACCTGGTCGAGCGGGACGGCGACTTCGGCAAGTTCACCGACGTGCTCATCCCGTTCCTCGTGACCCGGCAGGTGTACGCCGGCGCCGGCAAGGTGCTCCAGACGGCTCGGGGCGCGATGTACTGCCTCAGCCAGCGGGCCGAGCACATCTGGGAGGGCGTCTCGAGCGCGACGACCCGCTCGCGCCCCATCATCAACACGCGCGACGAGCCTCATGCCGACGCCGAGCGGTTCCGGCGCCTGCACGTGATCGTGGGGGACTCGAACATGAGCGAGTACACGACGTTCCTCAAGATCGGGGCCACGTCGATCGTCCTGCGCATGCTGGAGGAGGACCCGGGCCCGTGGCGCGACCTGAGCCTGGAGAACCCGATCCGGGCGATCCGCGAGATCAGCCACGACCTGACGTGCCGGCGGCGCGTCCGGCTGGCCAACGGGCGGGAGCTGTCGGCGATCGATGTGCAGTCGGAGTACCTCACCCGGGCGCTGCGGTTCGCCAAGCGGCGCGGGCTCGCCCCGCTCGAGCAGCGGGCGCTGGGGATGTGGGAGCACGCCATGACCCAGCTGGAGAGCGATCCCCTGTCGCTCGACTCCGAAGTCGACTGGGTCATCAAGTACCACCTGATCGAGGCGTACCGGCGTCGCCACGACCTTCCGCTTACGCACCCGCGGGTCGCCCTGCTCGATCTCTCGTACCACGACGTCACCCGGGCCCGGTCGCTGTACTACCTCCTCGAGCGCCGCGGCCGCGTCGAACGGACCGTCAGCGACGCCGACATCGAGACCGCGGTCACGACGCCGCCGCAGACGACGCGGGCGCGCCTGCGGGGCGCGTTCATCAAGCGGGCGAAGGAGCGTAAGCGCGACTACACGGTCGACTGGGTGCACCTCAAGCTCAACGACCAGGCGCAACGCACGGTGCTGTGCAAGGACCCGTTCAGGTCACACGACGAAAGGGTCGAGCGCCTCATCGCTTCGATGTGAGGTTACGCTGG
>JACDBD010000293.1 GCA_013695115.1 Actinomycetota bacterium
CTGGCGGTCGAGCCGCTCTACATCCTCGTCGACACCGCGATCGTCGGCCATCTCGGCACCGACCCGCTCGGTGGCCTCGCGGTCGCGGGCAGCGTGCTCGTGGCCGTCTTTGGCATCTTCAACTTCCTGGCGTACTCGACCACCGCAGCCGTGGCCCGCCGGGTCGGGGCGGGGGACCGGCGGGCGGCAGCCGAGCAGGGCATCGCCGGGGTCTGGCTGGCCGTGGCGCTCGGGATCGCGCTCATGGCCCTCGGTCTCATCTTCGCGCCCGCAATCGTCGACCTGATGGGCGCCTCGAGCTCCGTCGCGCCACCCGCGCTCACCTATCTGCGAATCAGCCTGCTCGGCGCGCCGTTCATGCTGCTGATGCTGGCGGGCATGGGATACGCGCGCGGCCTCCAGGACACGCGCTCCACGCTGATCATCGCGGTGGCCGCCAATGTCTGGAACCTGCTCATCTGTCTGGAACCTGCTCATCGAGATCGTACTGGTCTACGGCTTCGACCTCGGGATCGCCGGGTCGGCCTGGGGCACCGTGAGCGCCCAGGTGGGCGCGGCGCTCGTGTACGTGGTGCTGATCGGGCGGAGCGTGCAGAGGGAAGGTGCGGCGGTGCGGCCCCACGCCGCCACGATCCGCGCCGCTGCGGTCGTCGGCGGCCAGCTCGTGCTGCGCACTGGCACTTTGCTCCTCGCCATCACCGGCGCCACGGCGGTGGCGTCACGCATCGGCGACGCCGACGTCGCCGCCCACCAGGTCGCGTTCCAGCTCTGGTGGTTCCTTGCCCTCGCCCTCGATGCCGTCGCGATCGCGGGGCAGGCGATGATCGGACGCTTCCTCGGCGCCGACGACCCCCTGCAGGCGCGCGCCGCCGCCCGGCGCATGATCGAGTGGAGCGTCATCGCCGGTCTCGTCCTCGGCGGACTCGTTGTACTGGCGCGCCCGTGGCTGGTACCGCTGTTCACCGAGGATCCCGCGGTGCGAACGCTTGCCCTCGATGTGCTGTGGCTCGTGGCCGCGCTCCAACCGCTCAATGCGGTGGTGTTCGTGCTCGACGGGGTGCTCATCGGTGCCGGCGATGCCCGCTATCTGGCGGGGGCGATGGCGAGTGCCACCTTCTTGGTTTTCGTCCCCGGCGCGGCGCTCGTGCTCGGGCTCGACGGCACGCTGGTCTGGCTCTGGGTCGTGATCTGCCTGTTCATGGCGGCGCGCCTCGTCGGGAACGTCACCCGCTTCCTCGGCGGCGGCTGGCAGGTCACCGGGGCCGTCCGCCACCGGTGAAGCGCGCCTTCGATCCGAGGCTGACATCGCGTCGGTTTGCACCGGGACTCTCGACGCGGTGAGCTTCCTGGGTGCCTGACCCCTGGGACCACCAAAGTCCCACCATCGACCTCTCGAAACCCGGGGTCACCACGTCGGAGCAGCGCGACCCGGTCGCGACCGTCGAGACGCCCAGCACCGAGCTCGTCCCGGTGCCGCCCGCGCCCGGCCCCGACGACGCCGAGCTGCGCCAGGGCGACGTCGACGCCTGGGGCCGGAGCGAGCGCGCCCGCGAACTCGCCCGCACGATCTACGACCCCCTCTACCGGTATTGGTTTCGGGCGGAATGGGAGGGCCTCGAGCACGTCCCCACCACCGGGGGCGCGCTGATCGTCGCCAATCACGCGGCCGCCATCCCGTCCGACGCGCCGGTGATCATGCACGGGATCGAGACCGAGCTGCGCCGCCCGGTGTACGGGCTGGCCGAGAACCTCCTGCGGGCACTCCCGGTGGTCGGCACGCTCTGGGCCCGCGCCGGCGGCGTCGCCGCCCATCCCGAGAACGCCTACCGGCTCCTCCACGACGACCGCCAGCTCGTCCTGGTGTTCCCCGAAGGGACCAAGGGCACCGGCAAGCTCTACCGCGACCGCTACAACCTCCACCGCTTCGGCCGGGGCGGGTTCGTCGAGATCGCGATGCGCTCGGGCGTGCCCGTCGTGCCGATCGCGGTGGTCGGCGCCGAGGAATCGATGCCGATCGTGTGGAAGAGCCCGCGACTGGCGAAGCTGCTCAACATCCCGTACTTCCCGGTCACGGCCAACATGCTGGCGTTCGGCCCGCTGGGACTCATCGCCTACTTCCCTTCGAAGTTCAAGCTGCGGGTGCTGCCGCCCGTCCACTTCGACGTCGAGCCCGACCAAGAGCGTTACTCGCGCAGCCGGGTGATGGACGAGTCCGACCGGATCCGCGAGCGCATCCAGGACGCGGTGTTCGACATGCTCCGGACGCGCAAGAGCGTCTGGTTCGGATAGGGAGGGGGCGTGCGCGTCCTCGTCACCGGGATCGGCACCTTCTGGGGCAGCCGCATCGCCCAGGAGCTCGAGAACCGCGACGACGTCGACGTCGTCGTCGGGCTCGGGACCAACGAGCCCGTGCTCCCGCTCGAGCACACCGAGTTCGTGCGGGCAGACTCCTCGTACTCGATCCTCCAGCGCATCGTGCACGCCACCCAGGTGGACACGGTGATTCACACCCATCTGATCGTCGATTCCACCCAGATCAGCGGGCGGGCGACGCACGAGATCAACGTCATCGGCACCATGAACCTGCTGGCGGCGGCGGGCACCGCCGGGAGCCCGGTGCGCAAGGTGGTGGTCAAGAGCTCGACGCTGGTGTACGGCGCCAACCGCTCCGATCCCTACTTCTTCCGCGAGGAGTCGCAGCGCACCGGCGCGGCCCGCACCCGGATCGAGCGGTCGCTCCTCGAGGTCGAGAGCTTCGTGAGTGATTTCGCCGAGGACAACCCCCACATGATCGTGTCGCTGCTACGCATGACCAATGTCCTCGGCGACCACATGGAAACGCCGTTCGCCAAGGCGCTGCGGCTGCCGGCGGCGCCCGAGATCCTCGGCTTCGACCCCCGTCTTCAATTCACCCACGAGGACGACGTGACCGACGCGATGATCTACGCCACAACCCACGACGTGCCCGGCGTGTTCAACGTGGCCGGCGACGGGACGCTGCCGTGGAGCGAGGTGTGCAAGATCGTGGGCAAGCGGCGCATCCCGATGCCGCCGGTGTTCACGAACCTGGCCGCCGAGCCCCTGCGGATCCTACGGGTGGTCGACCTCCCCCCGGAGATGCTCGACCTGCTGCGTTACGGGAAGGGTGTCGACAACACCCGCTACAAGCAGGCGGGGTTCACGTACCGGTACACGACCACAGGCACGGTCGAGGACTTCGCCCGAGCCCTGCGCCTGGAGTCGACGGTGGGCGACCGCCACCCGGCTTACAAGTACGAACGCGACGTCGAGACCTTCTTCCGCCACTCCCCCGCCGTCGTCCGCGACCACGAGTAGCGGGTGCCGCTGCACGTCGATCGGCAGGGCCGGGTCGCGGTCCTCACCCTCGACGATCCCGAGCGTCGCAATGCCCTGACCGCCGCGCTGGTCGACGAGATCGTCGCCGCGGTCGACGCGGCCGAGTCGGACGACGGCGTGGGCGCGCTGGTCATCACGGGCGAGCCGCCGGCGTTCTGCTCCGGCGCCGACGTCGGGAACCTGGCGGCAATGAGCGATCGGGGCGCGGCCGGCTCGAGCGACGACCCGGCGCTGCCGCGCGTCTACGAAGGATTCCTGCGGGTGCTGCGCTGCTCGGTGCCCACGGTCGCGGCGGTGAACGGGCCCGCGGTGGGTGCCGGCTTCAACCTCGCGCTGGCGTGCGACGTGCGGATCGCGGGCGAGTCAGCCCGCTTCGACACCCGCTTCGTGCGGCTGGGCATCCACCCCGGCGGCGGCCACACCTGGCTGCTCGAGCGGGCGGTCGGGCCCCAGGCGGCGGCGGCGATGGTGCTGTTCGGGGAACGAGTCGACGGGGCGCGGGCCGCCGAGCTCGGGCTGGCGTGGCGGTGCGTGGAGGACGACCAGCTACTCGACGACGCAGTCGCGCTGGCCGAGCGCGCCGCCGAAGCGCCCCGCGACCTGGCGGTCAAAGTGAAGGCCACGTTGCGGCAGGCCCCGTGGCAACCCGACTTCGACGCCGCGGTCCAACTCGAACTGGAGCGCCAACTCTGGTCGTTCGAGCAAGGGTTCTTTCGTCCACCGACCGACCGGTAGCCCCGAC
>JACDBD010000353.1 GCA_013695115.1 Actinomycetota bacterium
GTCCGGCCTCACCGGGTTCATCGGCATGAGCCTGGCGGTGCGGGGCAACGTGCGCACCGCGGCCGCGGCGCGGGCGGGCTCGCTCCCGGCGGCGCTCAAGGTGGCGTTCCGGACGGGCGGCGTCGCCGGCATGTTCACCGTCGGCCTCGGCCTGCTCGGCGCCACCATCATCATCATGATCTTCCAGAACACGTCGTCGGCGATCCTCATCGGTTTCGGGTTCGGCGGCTCGCTGCTCGCGTTGTTCATGCGGGTCGGCGGGGGCATCTTCACCAAGGCTGCCGACGTCGGAGCCGACCTCGTCGGCAAGGTGGAGCAGGGCATTCCCGAGGACGATCCCCGCAACCCCGCCACCATCGCCGACAACGTGGGCGACAACGTGGGCGACTGTGCCGGCATGGCCGCCGACCTGTTCGAGAGCTACGAGGTCACGCTGGTTGCCTCCATCATCCTCGGAGTCGCCGCGTTCGACTCGATCGGCGCCAACCCCGCCCTCGGGCTCGTGTTCCCGGTGATCGCCCGCGCCATCGGGGTGCTCGCCTCGATCGTCGGCGTCTTCGCGGTGCGCGCCACCGACAAGGACAAGAGCGCGATGGCTCCCATCAACCGGGGGTTCCTCACCGCCGGCGTGCTCACGGTGATCGGCACGTTCCTGGTGGCGATGTTCTACGTCGGCAACGAGCACGCCAACGCAGGCTGGAAGGTGTTCGGCGCGGTCGTGGCCGGCCTGGTGCTCGCACAGGTCGTCAGCCGCCTGACCGAGTACTTCACCTCCACCGAGAGCAAACCGGTACGCGAGATCGCGGTGGCGACCCGCACCGGGCCCGCGACCACAATCCTGTCCGGTGTGAGCTCGGGCCTGGAGAGCACGGTGTGGGCGATCGTCGCCATCGCGGTCGCCATCGGCACCGGCGTGGCGCTCGGCGACGGCAACACCCAGTTCTCCCTGTACCTGGTCGCGCTGACCGGCATGGGCATGCTCGCCACCACCGGCGTCGTCGTGTCGGAGGACACCTTCGGCCCCGTGGCCGACAATGCCGCCGGCATCGCCGAGATGTCGGGCGAGTTCGAGGGCGAGCCCGAGCGGATCATGGTGAGCCTCGACGCCGTCGGCAACACCACCAAGGCGGTCACCAAGGGCTTCGCCATCGGCTCGGCGGTGATCGCCGCGGTCGCGCTGTTCGCTTCCTACATCGAGATCATCGGCGACGAGCTCGGCCTCGAGCGGGGTGAGGAGCTCTTCACGGACCCGCTGACCCAGATCAACGTGGCCGAACCCAAGACGTTCATCGGACTGCTGATCGGCGGGTCCATCGCCTTCCTGTTCAGCTCGCTGGCCATCCGCGCGGTGGGCCGCACCGCCGAGAGGGTGGTGCAGGAGGTGCGCGACCAGTTCGCCGACGGCAAGATCATGGCGGGCACGAAGAAGCCCGACCACGCCCCGGTCATCGACATCTGCACCGCGGCGTCGCTGCGCGAGCTGGCGACGCCTGCGCTGTTGGCGGTGCTCACTCCGGTGATCATCGGCTTCGGCATCAGCTATCTGGCGCTCGGCGCGTTCCTCGCCGCCGTCATCCTCACCGGCCAGCTCATGGCGGTCTTCCTCAGCAACTCGGGCGGGGCGTGGGACAACGCCAAGAAGTACATCGAGGACGGCCACGAGGGCGGCAAGGGCTCCGAGGCCCACAAGGCGGCCGTGATCGGCGACACCGTGGGCGACCCGTTCAAGGACACCGCCGGGCCCGCCCTCAACCCGCTGATCAAGGTGATGAACCTGGTGTCGCTGCTGATCCTGCCGGCGATCATCAGCCTCCAGGACAACAACGGCGCCCGCTACGCGATCGCGGCCGCTGCCCTGGTCGTGCTGCTGGCAGCCATCGCCTTCTCCAAGCGCTCGACCAGCGCGGTGGGAGAGAAGGAGGAGCAGCCCCCCGGAGTCGAGGAAGCGGCTACGAGCTAGTCGTCGTTGACGATGTGCTCGAGTTCGTCGGCGGCCGCTTCGGCCTCGGTGGTGGAGAGCGCCCGGGCCCGGCGCCGGTGCCGGAGCACCTCGATCGCCGGGGGCAGCACCGAGATCAGGATGATCCCGGCGATGATCGGGAGCAGGTACCGGTCGATGCTCGGGACGGTGTCGCCCAGGACGTAGCCGGCGGTCGTCACACCCACCGCCCACAACAGGCCCCCGAGCACGTTGAACGTGACGAAGCTCCGGTATCGCATCTCCCCGACGCCGGCGAGGATCGGTGCGAACGTCCGCACCACCGGCACGAAGCGGGCGATGACGATCGTCTTCTTGCCGTGTTGCTCGAAGAACTCGTTGGCCCGGTGCACGTACTGCTGCTTGAAGATGCGCGAGTCGGGACGCCGGAACAACGCCGGTCCGACGCGCTGGCCGAACATGTAACCGACCTGGTCACCGGCGACCGCGGCGACGAAGCAACCGATCAGCAGGATCGGGAGGCTCAGACCGAACTTGCCCTGTGACGCCAGCAACCCGGCGGTGAACAGCAACGAGTCCCCGGGGAGGAAGAAGCCGATGAGGAGCCCCGACTCGGCGAAGATGATGACGAACAAGCCGATTGTCCCGAACGTCTCGATCAACTTCTCGGGACTCATGGCGGGCAGGATAGACGGGCGTGATGGTTGCGGAAGAAGCGCACTTTGCTACGGTCCACCGCGCCGCGTG
>JACDBD010000357.1 GCA_013695115.1 Actinomycetota bacterium
GAGGACCGCCCGCCGGTCACGACCGATTACCACACCGACGACCTGCCGCCGCTGCCCCAACGGGACTACCTGATCCCGGCGGAGCGATGGGTCGAAGCGCCGAGCGAGCTGCGCGGGCTGGGCGCCGACTTCGGTGTGGAGCTGGTGGCGTACAAGCGCCGGATCGGGCGGTTCCTGCTGTGGCGGGCAGGCCCGGCATCGGGCGCGGACGCCTGCTACATGGCGCTCGCGGCCGACGACCTCACGCAGCGCTACACGTTCCGGCTCTGGCCCGACGGGCGAGCCGAAGGGCTCGGACCCGACGACCGCACCCACGACCGGTTCCGGACGTGGAAGGAGTCGTTGCGCGACGCGGGAGTCGTCGAGACCTAGGACTTACGGGACTTGCGCGCGGTCGCCTTGCCGCCCTTGCGGCCGGCGTCCTGCTTCTGCGCGGTGGTGCCGCCCTGCTTGGTCGTGCGGCGACGGACCCCCGAGCCCGACGCCTTCCCGCCCCGCTTCGACGCGCCGGGGGAGTTGGCGATCTTGGCCGCCCGGCTCTTCGACATCCCCTTCTTCTTCAGCCGCTCGTACTGCTTCTCGTTCTTGACATTGGCCCGTTTCGAAGGCATGGCGACTCCTTTCGACTGCTTTCCTCATGCCCGTTCGTGGTCGAGCTCGAACCACACGACCTTGCCCTGCGAGCGCCGGTCTGCCCCCCAACGCGACGCGAGGCCTTCGACGATCGTGAGTCCCAGCCCACCCGGCTCGAGCGCGTCCATCGCCGTCGACGGGGAGAGAGGGGGCTGCGGGTCGGGGAGCCGGGGGTTGTCGTCCTCGACTTCCACCCTCGTCACCGGGCGAGCCGAAACTCGGATGCGCACGTCAGACGCGGCGTGGACCACCGCGTTGGTCACGAGCTCACTGACGAGGAGTGCAGCCCGTTCGACGTGGTCGTCGGGGAGCCCGGCGGCGCGAAGGGCGAGACGGGTCGTCTCTCGGGCCCGCCCCGCACTCTCGGGATCGTTGGGAAGCATGAGCTCCTCGCTGGATTGCGCCACTGCCTCCGCCTGGCTTCCTCCGCCCTCGTGTCGGATGTCCTGCCCCGACTCTCATGTCAGGCGGCCGCCCCGCCCTGCGGCTCGACCATCTCGGTCGCGTGCTCCGAGGCCGTCGGCTCCTCGGCGAGATCGAGCGTCGGCTCGGCGGCGACTGCGAGTACCAGTCCCCCGACGACCAGGAGAGCGGCGCCGGTGGTGATGGCCCAGGCGGCGCCGAGCGCGACGGCCAGCACGAACCCGGTGACCACCAGGAGCCCTCCTACTCGTGCCTGCGTCCGGTGCATCTCGTCTCCTTCCGACCTCATTCGGCAATCTGCTCAAACTCATCCCCCGCGGGCCGCCGCCCCAAACGCCGCGGGTCGGGCCGACGGAGGCCGACGGGTCGGGCCGACGGGAAGGAGTACCCGCGGCAGAGGCCGGGGTAGAGGCGTCCCGACGCAATCGGGAGGAGCCGCGCCATGACCGAGATCGGGTACGCACTGTCGAGCGAGGAGCACGCCTCCCGCGACCTTGTCCGCCACGCCCAGCGGGCCGAGTCGGCCGGGTTCACGTTCGCCCTGGTTTCGGACCACTTCCACCCGTGGATCGATCGCCAGGGCCACAGCCCCTTCGCCTGGACGGTGCTCGGCGCGATCGCAGCACGCACCGAGCGCCTGCGAGTCGGGACCGGGGTCACGTGCCCCCTCATCCGCATGCACCCGGCGCTGGTCGCGCAGGCGTCCGCCACGGTGGGGGAGCTGATGCCGGGGCGCTTCTTCCTCGGCGTGGGCTCCGGTGAGAATCTCAACGAGCACATCACCGGCGAGCGCTGGCCGCCGGCATCGGTCCGCCTCGACATGCTCGAGGAGGCGATCGATGTGATTCGGCGCCTGATGGCCGGCGACGTCGTCGACCATCACGGTGAGCACTACACGGTCGAGGGAGCGCGGGTGTACTGCGATCCCGAGACCGCCCCCCCGATCTTCGTTGCCGCGGCCGGCACGCAGGCGGCTGAGCTCGCCGGTCGCGCCGCCGACGGGATCATCGGCACCGCCCCCGCTTCGGACACGCTCGAGGCATTCGCTGATGCCGGCGGGAGGGGCAAGCCCCGGATCGGCCAGGTCACGGTGTGCTGGGCCGACTCCGAGGACAAAGCCAAGCAGATCGCTCACGAGTGGTGGCCCAACACCGCGCTCCCCGGTCAGCTGAGCCAAGAGTTACCGATGCCCTCGCATTTCGAGCAGGCGGTCGAGCTCGTCGGTGAGGACGAGGTCGCCGAGCGGATCGTGTGCGGCCCCGACGTGGCGCGGCACGTCGCCGGCGTGCAGGAGTTCGTCGATGCCGGCTACGACCAGGTCTACGTGCACCAGGTCGGGCCCGTTCAGGACGGCTTCTTCGACTTCTACGAGCGCGACGTCATCCCCCGATTCCGCTAGTCCCGGTTGTCGAGGTCCTCGCACGTTTGAGCGGCTTGGCCGCGGGTACAGCCCGGCTGCGGCAATCCCGCCGCCGACCCGAAAAGGAGGACGAAAGTGCCAAGCGTCGTGGACGTGTTGAAGCAGGACCACCGAACGGTCGAGAAGCTGTTCTCCGACTTCGAAGCCTCCGGTGATCAGGCGATCGTCGAGACCATCTGCGGGGAACTCGACGTCCACATGGAGGCCGAGGAGAAGATCGTGTACCCGGTGCTCCGCGAGGACGTGTCGGGCGGCACGCAGATGGCCCAGCACGCCGAGAAGGAGCATGCCGAGGCTCGGCAGATCGTGGGCCGGATCCGTCAGACCAAGGATCCCGATCACCTCTCCGAGCTGGTGCAGGAGCTCAAGAGCGGGATCGAGGAGCACGTGCAGGAAGAAGAGAGTGACGTGTTTCCGAAGATGGAGCAGGAGCTGGGGAGCGAGCGGTTGGAGCAGCTCGGCCAGGAGGTCGAGGCGCAGAAGAGCTGAGCAGGCATCGTCGGGAGGCGCTCGGCGCCTCCC
>JACDBD010000372.1 GCA_013695115.1 Actinomycetota bacterium
TGCACGTCGAAGATCTGGCGGAACTCCGCCGTCCAAGTGTCGCGCTCGACCGTGCACATCACGTAGCCGCGTTCGGGATCGAAGTACCGCACGTGTGGATTCGCGGCGGTGAAATCGGTCGAGAAGGGCGACGAGCTGATGGCCGGGCCGACGAACTCGGTCCCGACCACCGGTGTGCTGGTGTCGAACGGGTCCGGCCGCAGGTCGGAGACGAAGCTGGCGTGGTAATCACCGGTGAGGACGATCGGGCTCTTCGCCCCCGAGCCCGCGAGCGCGTCGAGCAGCCGGGTGCGGGCGGCGGGGTAGCCGTCCCACGAGTCGAGGTAGTACTGGGGTGCACCGCCGGCCAGGTCGATGTTGAGCCCCGCCATCTGCACCCCCTGGGCGAGCACGCTCCAGCGCCCGTCGGCGCCATCGAGCCCGTCGACGAGCCAGCGTTCCTGCTCCTCCCCGAGGATGGTCCGGTCGGGGCGCTCCCGTTCGGGGCAGGTCGGGCCGGCGTCGGCGAGCGGGGCCGAGGTCTCCCGGCACGGCGGAACGTCCGCGTATTGCCGGGTGTCGAGCACGAAGAAGCGGGCGAGGTCTCCGAACGCGAAGTCCTGGTACACGCGCACGTCGGCACTTCGCGGCGGCTTGATACGCACCGGCATGTGCTCGTACCAGGCCCGGTAGCCGGCGACGCGCCGTTCGTGGAACTGCTCGGGCGGCTCGCCGCCCTGACTGACGTCGCCGGCGTAGTTGTTGTCGACCTCGTGGTCGTCCCACGTCGTGACCCACGGCGCGGTCAGGTGGGCGGCCTGGAGGTCGGGGTCGGTCTTGTAGAGGGCGTAGCGGGCGCGGTAGTCGTCGAGCGTGACCGCCTCGATCGGGGGGTTGGCGCGGTCGGCGAAGCCGAAGATGGGGTGCTCGTAGATGTAGTCGCCGAGGAACAGCACGAGGGCGGGTTCCTGGGCGACGAGATCGCGGTAGGCGGTGTAGTAGCCGGTCCCGTAGTCCTGGCATGTCGCCAACGCGAGCCGCAGCTGTCTGGGTGACGCGTCGGGTTCGGGCAGCGTGCGCGTGCGGCCGACCGGGCTGATGTCGTCGCCGAGCCGGAACCGGTAGAAGTAGTCGGCGGCGGGCTCGAGTCCCTCGACATCGACGTGCAGCGAGTGCGCCAATCCCGGCTTGGCGGTGGCCGTGCCCTTGCGCACGACCTTCTTGAACCCTTCGTCGCCGGCGACGTCCCACCTCACCTCGACCGCCTGGTCGGGCATGCCGCCACCCTCGAGCGGGAGCGGGGCGAGGCGCGTCCAGAGGATCACACTGTCGGGGCGAGGATCGCCCGATGCCACCCCGAGCGTGAACGCGGGGCCCGGTAGCGTCACGCCACCGGCCGGGCGAGGGAGGCGTCGCCGCGAACCGACCGGCGCGCCGCCGAATGCCGTCGCGGCCAGTCCCGCGAGCCCGGCGGCGAGTACGGAACGGCGCGTCGGGTGCGCCGCGAACAGTCGGTCGATGGGCTCCTCGGTCATCTACGCGATCACTCCCTTCGCCCGCAGATCGGCGAGCTGATTGTCGGACAGGCCGAGCTCGGCCCGCAGCACCTCCTCGGTGTGCTCGCCCGTCCACGGGGGACGCGTCTCGGGGCCCTCGGCCAGCTTGGACATCTTCACCGGGTTGCCCGAGACGAGGACGGGCTGCTCGACGCCGTCAGGGCGCGGCACCTCGACGAGCATGTTGTGCGCGGCGACGTGGGGGTCGGTGACGACGTCTTCGGCTCCGTTCGACGGCCCGGCGGCGATGCCGGCCGTGGCCAAGGTCGCGCACGCCTCGCGCTTCGTGAGCGTGGAGGCCCACTCCTCGATCGCGGGACGGAACACGTCCTCGATGTGGTCGCGCCACTTCGCCCGCTCGGCGAAGCGGGGGTCGTCGACCCACTCGGGGTGGCCGATGATCTTGGCCAGCCGCTCGAACTGGTGCTCGCGGCTGACCTGGATGACGAACCAGCCATCGGACGCCTTGAACCCGTCGAAGATCGTGGGACTCGTGCCCCCGCGCTCCAAGCCGAGCGACCAGAAGTTCGGGACGATGTCGGCCATGACGACCATGGAGTCGAGCATCGCCACGTCGACGTACTGGCCCTCGCCGGTCCGGTCGCGATGGCGCAGGGCCGCGAGCACGCCGATCACCCCGAAGATCGCCGCCGACGTATCACCCAGCGCGCCGGCCGAGCCCACCGCCGGCGGATGATCGGGCTCGCGCTGGTACTCGTAGAGGCCCGACATCGCCTCGGCGATCGACGCGTAGGCGGGCCAGCCGCGGTACGGCGATTCGCCGCTCCCGAAGCCCGAGATCGACAGGTACACGACGCTCGGGTGCACGCGGGCGACGTCGTCGTAGCCGAGGCCGAGCCGCTCCATCGTGCCCGACTTGAAGTTCTCGGCGACCACGTCGAAGTGGGGGACGAGCTCGAGGAACAGCTCGCGGCCGCGCGGGGTCTTGAGGTCGATGCCGACGCTGCGCTTGTTGAGGTTGTTGCGCAGATAGGTGGCGCCGACCTTCCGGCCCTCGGGGTCGGTGATCGCCGGCAGCGACGTCCGTCCCGACTCACCGGTGGTCGGGTGCTCGATCTTCACCACCTCGGCCCCGAAGCGGGTCAGCAGCTGGGTCCCGAACGGCAGCGCCTGCATCTGCTCGGCGGCGAGGATGCGCACGTCGTCGAGCGGCTTGCCGAACCGCGCCGCGTCGGCGTTGCCGACGTCCCCCAGTCTCACGGCGGCCATCGTAGGACCGGCAACGAGAACGCGTTCTACACTGCGCCCGTGCGGGGGATCATCTCGGCGGGCGGCTACGTCCCCTATCGGCGCTTGGACCGGTCGCAGGTGGCGGCCACATTCGGCAGTGGCGGGGGCCGCGGCACCCGCGCGGTCGCGTCGTACGACGAGGACACCACCACCATGGGCGTGGAAGCGGCCCGCCTCGCCCTGCGGGGCGCGGCCGGTGCCCGGCCCGAGGCACTGTGGTTCGCCACCGCCAACCCGGCCTACCTCGAGAAGACCAACGCCACCGCCATCCACGCCGCCCTCCGTCTCGGCCAGTCCGTTCCCGCCCTCGACGCCGGTGGCGCGGTCCGCTCCGGCCCGGGGACGCTGCGGGCGGCGCTCGACCACACCGGGGTCGTGCTCGTCGTCGCGTCCGACCTGCGCATCGGGCTGCCCACCAGCGCCGACGAATCCGGCGGCGGGGACGGCGCCGCCGCCTTCGTCATCGGCGACGAGAGCCACGGCCCGATGATCGCCGAGTACCTCGGCTCCGCCAGCGCGACCGAGGAGTTCGTCGACCGCTGGCGCCTGCCCGGCGAGCCCGTGGCCAAGCAGTGGGAGGAGCGTTTCGGCGAGACCAAGTACGTCCCGCTGGGGGAGCAGGCGTGGAATGACGCGCTCAAGACGGCCGAGCTCACGACGGAGGCGGTCGACCACCTGGTGGTGACGGGCGTCCACCCGCGGGCGGCGCGCTCGCTGTCGGGCCGGCTCGGCGTCGACAAGGAGAAGGTCGTCGACGACCTCGCCGGCACGGTCGGCAACACCGGCACCGCTCACCCGGCGCTGCTGTTGATCTCGGCGCTGGAGAGCGCGAGCCCGGGCGACGTGATCGCCGTCGTCGCGCTGGCCGACGGAGTCGACGTGCTGCTGCTGCGAGCAACCGACGCCGTGACCTCTTACGAGCCGGCGCGCGCTGTCGCCGACCAGGTGGCCAACGGTGGCGAGTTGCCGTACGGCAAGTTCCTCGCCTGGCGCCAGATGGTCACGATTGATCCGCCCCGCCGCCCCGAGCCCGAGCGCATCTCGGCTGCGGTCGCCGGCCGCACCGACGACTGGAAGTACGCGTTCGTCGGCTCCCGCGACCGCGCGAGCGGCGCGCTCCACCTTCCGCCGGCGCGGGTGTCGCGGGAGGGTGGAGCCCAGGACGACATGGAGCCGGCGCCGATGAGCGACGTCGCCGGCACGATCGCTACGTTCACCGTCGACCGGATCGCGTACTCCCCGAGCCCGCCGATCGTGTTCGCGATCGTCGACTTCGACGACGGCGGCCGCCTGCCGGTCGAGCTCACCGACGTCGACGCCGACGGCGTCAAGATGGGTGACCGGGTCGAGCTCACGTTCCGCAAGCTCTTCACCGCCGACGGGATCCACAACTACTTCTGGAAGGCCCGCCCGATCCGGGCGTAGGCCGAGGCGAGCGACCGCGGCGCAGGTATCCTGCGCCGCAGTGAGCCGGGCCCGAGCGGCCCCCTGAGCGGGAAAGAAGGTTCTCCACGACATGGGCTCGCACGGCATCAAGGACCAGGTGGCCATCGTCGGGGCGGGCTGCACCCGCTTCGGCGAGCACTGGGACAAGGGCCCCGACGACCTGCTGATCGAGTCGTCGAACGAGGCGTTGGCGTCGGCGGGCGTCGGGAAGCACGACATCGACGCCTTCTGGCTCGGGACCGCGATGTCGGGCATGTCGGGGATGACCGTCGCCCGCCCGCTCCAGCTCGAGAACAAGCCCGTCACCCGGGTCGAGAACTTCTGCGCCACCGGCTCCGAGGCCCTGCGGGGCGCGGCCTACGCGGTCGCGAGCGGTGCCTACGACATCGCGATGGCCATCGGCGTCGAGAAGGTGAAGGACAGTGGCTACCAGGGCCTGGTCGGCGCGTCGAAGACCCCGACCGACGGCACCGGGCGCACGCTCACCGCGGCGGCGATGTTCGCCATGTGCGCGCCGGCCTATGGCAAGAAGTACGGCGTCGACGACGCCCAGATGCGCGATGTGCTCGCCCATATCTCGTGGAAGAACCACTACAACGGCGCCCGCAACCCTCGGGCCCAGTTCCGCAAGGAGGTCACGACCGAGGCGATCTGCGCGTCACCGATCATGGCCGGCGACCTGCGGGTGTTCGACTGCTCGGGCGTCGCCGACGGCAGCGCCGCGGTGATCGTCGTGCGGGCCGAGGACGCGTCGAAGTACACCGACAAACCCGTGTACGTGAAGGGACTGTCGTTCGTGGCCGGCAACGCCAGCGGCAACGCCGACCCCGACTACGACTACACCGCGTTCCCGGAGATCGAGGCGGCCGGGCGTGACGCCTATGCCCAGGCGGGCGTGACCGATCCACGGCGCGAGCTGGCGATGGCCGAAGTGCACGACTGCTTCACCCCCGCCGAGCTCTTGATCATGGAGGATCTCGGCTTCGCCGAGCGGGGCGGGGCGTGGAAGGAGGTGCTGGCCGGCACCTACGACCTGCGCGGCGACCTCCCCATCAACCCCGACGGCGGGCTCAAGAGCTTCGGCCACCCGGTGGGCGCGTCGGGCCTGCGGATGCTGTTCGAGGCCTGGCTCCAGCTGCGCAAGGAGGCGCCGCCCGAGCGCCAGATCGACACCGACCGCACCCTCGCCCTCACCCACAACCTGGGCGGCTACCCCGGCGAGATGGTCTCGTTCGTCGGGATCGTCGGCAGCGAGAAGGACTAACCAGCCGGTTAGGCGCGGTCGAGCACGGTGGCGGCGACCCGCTCTTCCAGATAGCGCGGGTCCCACCACGACAGCTGGAGCTGCTTGGCCCGCCGGAAGTACAGCTGGATGTCGAAGTCGACGGTGAAGCCGACGCCGCCGAAGACCTGCTGGGCCATGGCGGTGACGTCGCGGTACGTCTGGCACGCGAACAGCTTCGCCATCGGCGCCAGCCGGTCGATCGGACGTCCGACGGTGCGCGCCCAACCCGCCTCATAGACCAGCGTGCGGCCACCGTCGACGGTGGTGGCGGCGTCGGCGAGGTAGTGGGCGATGGCCTGGAACGCGCCCAGCGGCTTGTCGAACTGGTGACGCTGCTTGGCGTACTCGACCGTGATGTCGAGGGCCTGGGTCGCCCCGCCGATCGCTTGCGCAGCCAGCAGGATGACGCCGTCGAGCATGGTGGCGTCCCACGCGTCCCACCCCGGGGGTTCGCCGAACCGGTCGGCGCCAGCCACGGGCGCGTCGCGGAACTCGACCCGGTACTGCGTGTCGGAGGCAATGGTGTGTTGCTGAGTGAGCTCGACGCCGTCAACCTTCGGATCGACGAGGAACAAACCGATGTCGGTGTCGGCGTCGCCGGTGCGGGCGAGCACCAGCAGCCGGTCGGCCGCGGCCGCGAACGCCACGTGGCGCTTGGTGCCGTTGAGTCGGTACCCGTCGCCGTCGGCCTCCGCCCGGAGCTGTACTCCGGCGGGCCCGAACCCGTGCTCGGGCTCGAGCCAGGCCGGTGACACGATCACCTCACCGGCGGCGACGCGCGGGAGCCATTCGCGCTGCTGCTCGGCGGTCCCGGCACGCGCGAGCACCCCGCCGCTGATCACCGTGCTCACAAAATGCGGAACCGGGGCGACCGACCGACCGAGCTCCTCGTAGACGATCACTGCGTCGAGCATCGACATGCCGGCGCCGCCGTGCTCGTCGGGGAGGAGGAGGCCGCAGAGGTCGAGCCCGGCGAGCTGAGCCCAGAGCTTCTCCGGGTACCCGACCGGGTCGTCTTCGAGCTCACGCACGACGGTCAACGGCGCGTGCTGCTCGCACACGCCCCGTACCGTTTCCCGGAGCATCTCCTGTTCCGGGGTGAGATCCAGGTCCAAGTCGTTGCCCCTCTACCTCACGGCTGCCAGCGGTCGCCGCGGCGGGCCCACGGGTTGTCGTCGCCGTCGCGGGGAAGTGCGATCCGGGCGGCGCACTCGGTTACCACCGTGCCCTCGACGCTGACGGCCAGCGCAAGCTGGGCCCAGGCGCAGCCGCGGTCGTCGACTTCGATGCCCTCGACCGAGCCCGAGAGGACCATCGTGTCGCCGGCGAACACCGACCCGATCATCCGGAACTTCATCCTGCCCAGCCGGCCCTTCGGGCCCGTCCAGTCGGTGACGTAGCGCTCGAACCATGCCGCCTGGTTGGGCGTGCTCATGAAGAGGTCGCGCATACCGTTGCGGTTGACCGCGAAATCGTGGTCGTGGTGCATCGGCCGCCAGTCGCGGGCGGCGAGCGCTCCGAGCACGATGGTGGTGGCGGTCACGTCGTGCTTCAGCTCCGGCAGCCGGTCGCCCGGTTTCACGGCGTCGGCGGTGATGCCCCGCGCCGGCGTCCCCATCATCCGGCCTTCCGGTAGCCGAAGCCGGTGTAGGACTCGACGCCGACCAGGTCGCCGCGCTGGTTGCGGTACTCGACGTCGATGACCCAGAACCGGCCGGTGCCGAGCTTGGTCGTCTTCTCCTCGCTGACCGACTGGAGGATCTGCCGGGTCGAGAGGAGATCGCCCGGCCGGACCGGCTCGTGGAATACGAGCGTGTTGTCGGTCATGACCGCTTCCGGGAGGTCGAAGGCGTCCTTGAGGTCGAAGTGGACCTGGAGCGGCAGGCCAGAGCTGGTGCGGCCGGGTACCCAGTGGTGCGGCCGGAACCAGACCGACAGCATCGTGGACGGGGCGATCGGCCCGTCCGTGATCTCGGTGGCCACGTCGTCGTCCCAGAACAGCGGATTCCCGTTCTCGACCGACGAGCACGTCGTCCAGATGTAGCCCCGTTCGACCGGGAACTCGCCCTGCTCCTCGTACTGGATCGCGCCGACCATCGCTTCGACGTCAGCGGGCAGCGAGCTCACGCGACCACGCCTTCGGCCAGCAACGACTCGCGCTCGGCGGGGGAGAGGCCGGCCGCGGCCAGCACCGCGTCGGCGTCGGTCGCGTCGGCGTCGGGTACCGGGGAGGGCGCCGACGAGCGCCCGCAGCCGGCGAGGACTGGTCCCACCTGCCGGAACCGGCCGTGCTTCGGATGCTCGGCCTCGACGAACGCGTCCCGGGCGGCGAACTGGGGGTCGGCGACGACCTCGGGAATCGAGTTCACCGGCGCCACGCAGGTATCGGCGGGAGCGAGCTCGGCCACCCACTCGTCGCGGTCGCGGGTGCGGAATACGCGGGCGAAGTCGGCCCGAATCTCGTCCTGGACCGCCTCGTCGGTCTGGTGGTCGAGCCACTGCTCGAGCCCCAGGGCGCGGCACAGGTTGGCGTAGAAGCGGGGCTCGATCACGCCAACGGCCAGCCACTTGCCGTCGCCAGCCTCGTAGCAGTCGTAACACGCGTACCGGCCGGTGAGGATGTCGTGACCCGGCCCGGGGATCGCGTCGGTGGCCAGGTGCTCGTCCGCCGCCAGCGCCATCAGCGCGAGCACGCCGTCGGCCGCGGCAACGTCGAGATAGCCGGGCTGGTCCGTCGTCTGTCGCCGCACGAGCGCGGCCAGGATCGCGATCACCGCCTGCATACCGCCGGCGGCGGCGTCGGCGACCGTCGCACCCGGGATCGGCGGGCCGCCGTCGGCGCGCGGACTGGTGCAGTGCAAGTAGCCGCCGACCGCGAGGTAGTTGAGGTCGTGGCCGGCCCAGCCCGCGTGAGGGCCGTCCTGGCCGTAGCCGCTGGTGGAGCAGTACACGATGCGGGGGTTCACCGCGAGCACGTCGTCGTAGCCGATGCCGAGCCGGGCGACGACGCCGGGCCGGAAGCTCTCGATGATGACGTCGGCGCCGGCGGCGAGGCGCAGGAACGCGTCGCGTCCCGCCGGGGCCTTGAGATCGAAGCGGATGCGCTGCATCCCGCGGTGGGCGCCGTAGGTGAAGAACGGCGGCGCGATCTGTACCTCGCCGTGCGCGGGCACGGGCCCGACCTTCACGACGGTGGCGCCGTAGTCGGCCAGCCAGCGCGACGCCCGGGCGGCGGGCCCGACGCTGGCGAAGTCGAGCACGGTGATGCCGTCGAGCATCGCGGTCGTCATCGGTGTCAGAAGTTCTTCGGGAGCCCGAGCTTGCGCCGGGCGATGATGTTCTTCTGGATCTCGGACGCGCCGCCGCCGATCGTGTCGATCACGGTGTAGCGGTAGGTGGACTCGGCCCTCCCCTTCATCGGGGCGTCCTCGGTGTGCACCCGCAGCTGGGATCCGGGACCGGCGATGTCCATCGACGCGTCGGCCAGCCGCTTCGAGAGCTCGGTCGCGAACAGCTTGTACTCCGACGACTCGATCGTCGGTGGGGCGCCTCCCTTCGCTGATGCGGCGACGAACCGGAGGCCGAGCACCCGCGCCACCTCTCCCTCGGTGACGAGATGCGCGATCTGCCGGCGCACGACCGGGTCGGCGCGCAGCGGCTCGCCGTCGCGCGTCGCGGTGGCGACGTGTTCGCACAGCAGGTCGAGGCGCTGTTCGATCTGCGAGAACGTGAACATCGTGAAGCGCTCGAGGTCGAGCGCCTCCGAGATGTACTGGAAGCCGTGGTTGACCTCGCCCACCACGTAGTCGTCCGACACCCAGACGTCGTCGAAGAACACGTCGTTGGTGCGCTCGTCGCCCATCGTCCAGATCGGGTTGATGGTGATGCCGGGATCGTCGAGCGGCACGAGGAAAAGGGTGATGCCCTGGTGCTTGTTGTCGGGATCGGTGCGGGCGCC
>JACDBD010000393.1 GCA_013695115.1 Actinomycetota bacterium
GGCGCCCCCTTCCCACGCATCGGCTGATGTGATCGCCGCGTCGGGAGTTCGCGGGTGGGACCAACCCCGCCCGAGCGGCACCGGTGCGGCGGTGGGACTCCGCCAGACCGTCGAGCCTTCCGGCCTAGCGGCCGCGCACCTCCAGGGTCCCGTGTCGATCATGCATGTATGGACCACCTCCTTCCTCTGGTACCGCTCTTGTACCACGCGGTCCGGGCGGAGGGGAGGCGTTTCAGCCGGGCGGCTCGTCGGGCCCCGCCGACGGCCCGATGGCGCCGATGGCGCGCAGGTAGCTGAGCTGGGTCTCGAGCACCGCGTGCACCTGCTCGGGAAGGTACGCATCGCCGGTGGCGGTCGCCCGCTCGATGATGTAGTCGACGGTCTCGGCGTCGCCGATCACGACCGACCCCGCCGGCTGGCCGCTCGACCCGTTGCCCGACACGCCCTTGCGCTTGAAGAACTCCACCTGGAGGTCGAGGATCCGCCGCACGTCGTCGGGCGTCAGGGTGGCGGCGACGTCATCGGGTACGTGCTCGACCACCCACTCGTACGCCTCCTCGAGGTCGAAGAGCGCCGGGGGCGGCTCCTTCGCCAGTCGCCCCGCTTCACGGACCACGACCACTGCGGCGATCGCGATCACCAGCCCGACGACGACCATCCCGACCACCAGGGGCACCGGCCGAACCTACCGCGGCGAGCGGTCGGTGCTGTCAGCCGATGACCGGCTACTTGGCCAGCGTGACCAACTGCGGGGACAGCCACTCTGCGACCACGAGAACGATGGTGTCGAGCGACGGCTAGATCCCGATCCGTTGGGCGAGCAGCTCGCGGTGATAGGTGGCGTCGCCGAGCAGGATCTCGGAGCTCTTGGCCCGCTTGAAGTACAGGTGGGCGTCGTGCTCCCAGGTGAAGCCGATGCCGCCGTGGATCTGGATGTTCTCGGCCGCGGCGTGGAAGTACGCATCGGAGCAGTAGGCCTTGGCCAGACTCGCCACCACCGGCAGCTCCTCGTTGTCCTCGGCCGCGGCCCAGCTGGCGTAGTACGCGGCTGACTTGGCCGACTCGACCTCGAGGAGCATGTCGGCGCACTTGTGCTTGATCGCCTGGAACGAGCCGATGGGCCGGCCGAACTGCACCCGGACCTTGGCGTAGTCGACCGACATCTCCAACACCTTCTGGGCGCCGCCCACCATCTCGTTGGAGAGGCACACCGCCGCCTGGTCGAGCGTCTTCGACAGCGCCGCCCAGCCCGACCCGGGATCGCCCAGAGGCGTGGCCGCGACGCCGGAGAGGTCGAGGCGGGCCTGCTTGCGGGTCTGGTCCATGGTCGCCAGTGGCGTGCGCGTCAGCCCCGACGCGTCACCGTCGACAGAGAAGAAGGAGATGCCGTCTTCGCCGTTGGTGCCCGAGAGGCGGGCGACCACGACGATCTGGTTGGCGACATGACCGTCGATCACGAACATCTTGGTGCCGTCGAGTGTGTAGGAGTCGCCATTGCCTTGCGCCTCCATCGTGATCCCCGACGCGTCCCACTTGCCGTTGGGCTCGGTGAACGCGAGCGCGGCGATCGTCTCGCCGGCGGCGATGCCGGGCAGGAACGCGCCCTGTTGCTCGTCGCTCCCGGCGTTCATGATCGCGTTGGCTGCCAGCGCGACCGTCGAGAAGTACGGCGCGCACAGCAGGACGCGGCCCATCTCCTCGAGCACGATCCCGAGCTCGACGAAGGTGAACCCCTGGCCGCCGTGGGCTTCGGGGAGATGGAGGCTCTGGAGGCCGAGCTCCTGGGCCATCTGCTTCCACACCGCCTCGTCGTAGCCCTCGGTGGTCTCCATGAGCCGCCGCACCTCCGCCGAGGGCGACTTGGCCTCGAGGAACTTGCGGACGGCGTCGCGGAGCTGCTCCTGCTCGTCCGAGAATGCGAAGTTCACGTTTTCTCCTTTGGTGCCGACTCGATCTTGGGCTCACGCGGGAGTCCGAGCACCCGCTCGCCGATGATGTTGCGTTGGATCTCGCTCGCGCCGGCGTAGATGGTCTCCGACCGGCTGAACATGAAGGTGCGCTGGAGCTCGTTGAGCGCGTAGTCGTCTCCGGGCTCGCCCACCACGATCTGCGACTCCGGCCCGAGCACGTCCATCGCCAGCTCGCCCAGGTCGCGGTGCCAGGTGCTCCAGTACAGCTTGCCGATGCTCGCTTCGGGGCCGAGCGCGCCTTTCTTGAGGCTCGTGAGCATCCGCATGCCGTTGTACTTCATGATCTGCACGCCGATGTAGGCCTGGGCCAGGCGCTGGCGGATGGTCGCCTCGTCGGTGGCGGAGTTCTTGTGCGCGACCTCGATCAGCTCGGCCAGCTCACCCTGGAACGCGAGCTGCTGGGAGAGGAAGGCGGTGCCGCGCTCGAAGCCGAGCGTGGCCATCGCCACCTTCCAGCCGTCGTTCACCTCGCCCAGCACCATGTCCTTGGCCGTGCTGGCGTCGTCGAAGAACACCTCGTTGAACTCGGCCGTCCCGGTCATCTGGCGCAGCGGCCGGACGGTGACGCCGGGTTGGTCCATCGGCACGAGCATGTAGGAGATGCCCTTGTGCGCGGGCGCGTCGGGATCGGTGCGTGTGATCACGAAGCACCACTGGGCGCGGTGGGCCAGGGTGGTCCACACCTTCTGGCCGTTGATCACCCACTCGTCGCCATCGAGGACGGCCCGGGTCTGGATGTTCGAGAGGTCGGAGCCGGCGTTGGGCTCGGAGTAGCCCTGGCACCAGAACTCCTCTATCGACTGGATCTTGGGCAGGAACCGGCGCTTCTGCTCCTCGGTCCCGTACGCAATGAGCGTGGGCGCGAACAGCTGCTCTCCGAAGAAGCTGACGCGCGCGGGTGCGTTGGCCTTGGCGTACTCCTCGTTGAAGATGACCTGCTCGGCGAAGTTGGCGGCGCGCCCGCCGTACTCCTCGGGCCAGGACAGCCCGACCCACCGGTCGCGTCCGAGGATGCGCTCCCACTCGACCCGGGCGTCCCAGGAGGTCTCGTCGGCGGGACCACCCCGCCCGCCGATCTCGGCGAACTCGCCCACGAGGTGCTCGCCGAGCCACGTCCTTACCTCGTCACGGAACGCGGCTTCTTCCGGGGTATCGGTGAAATCCATGACGTCGCGGACGGTACTTGACCCGCCGGTCAAGTTTCCAGACCTCCTTCCCTGGTCGCGCTCGCTCGGCGGCCGGGATACCCGGCCGCCGTCCTTCGGACCGCTCGCCGCTCCCGCGCAATCCTGGCTGTGTGCGCGCGGATGGCAGGCCTTCGCTCACCGGTACGCTGCGGTGATGGCGCGTCCATCCCACTACCGACCACCCCATTACGAGGACACCGACGTCCGCATCGACAAGCTCGTCGTCGGACCGTTCGAGAACAACGTGTTCCTCCTGCGCTGCAAGGGGACGGGCGAGGCCGCGATCATCGACGCCGCCAACGAGCACGAGCTGCTACTCGAGGTCAGCAAGGCCAGCGGGGTGCGCCGGGTGCTCACGACCCACGGTCATTGGGACCACATCCAGGCGGTGACGGCCATGCGCGACGCCGGCATCGACGTGGGTATCGCCGCCGAGGACGCCGAGATGCTCCCGGCCTACGACTTCACCATTCCCGACGACGACAAGATGGCGGTGGGCGACCTCCGGTTGCGCACGATCCACACGCCCGGGCACACCGCCGGATCGACCTGCTTCCTGCTCGAAGGGCATCCCGTCGTGTTCAGCGGCGACACGCTGTTCCCCGGCGGCCCCGGCAACACCGGCCTGGCGGGCGGGAACTTCGACCAGATCATCGAATCGATCGACCGGCGCCTGTTCACGCTGCCGGCCGATCTGCTCGTGTTCCCCGGTCACGGGCTCGACACCACGATCGGCGACGAGCAGCCCCACCTTCAGGAATGGATCGAACGAGGATGGTGAATGCATGACCGAGCAGGCGACGTTCGCGGCGGGGTGCTTCTGGCAGGTGGAGGCGTCGTTCCGCCAGATCCCGGGGGTGAAGAAGACCACGGTCGGCTACACGGGTGGCCGCACCGAGCACCCGTCGTACGAGGAGGTGTGCAGCCACGGCACCGGGCACGCCGAGGCGGTGTTGGTCGAGTTCGACCCGGAGCAGGTGTCGTACGACGACCTGCTCGCCGCCTTCTGGCAGTTGCACGACCCGACCCAGCTCAACCGGCAGGGCCCCGACGTCGGCGACCAGTACCGGTCGGCGATCTTCTTCCGCTCACCCGAGCAGGAGACCGCCGCGCAGGAGTCGATGGAGAAGGCCCAGCCCGATTTCCGCAAGCCGATCATGACCGAGATCACCGCCGCGGGGACGTTCTGGCCCGCCGAGGAGTACCACCAGCGCTACCTGGAGCGGCGCGGCCTCGCCAGCTGCGCCCTGACCGTCGAGCAGCCGGTCGACCAGTAACGCGACTCGGCCCCGCCCGAAGGCGGGGCCGAGTGCGTTGGAGTTTCGACGAGGGCCGACTAGGCCAGGTCGTTCTCCTCGAGGAAGTCCTTGGCGACGTCTTCGGGGTCCTCCTTGTCGGTGACGACGCGCTTGTTGAGCTCGGTCAACGCCTCCGTCGTGAGCGCGGCCGAGACCTCGTTCAAGATCTCCGCGATCTCCGACGTGTCCGCTTCGGAGCCGCCCACCGGGATGACGTTCTGGACCGGGTTGAGGCCCTGGTCGTCCTCGAGGACCACCCAGTCGTTCTCGGCGATAGCGGCGTCGGTCGAGAACACCCGGGCGACTTCGATGTCACCGTTGTTGAGCGCCTCGAAGATCGGCGGTCCCGCCTCGAGCGGCACGTGCTCGGCGAACTCGATCCCATACGTGTCGCGCAGACCCGGGATGCACGCCGGGAACTCGGCGCACTCGGGAGGCGCGCCCAGCCGCAGCTGGTCCGCCACCGGAGCGAGATCCGAGTACGTCGCCAGCCCGAACTCCTCCGCGGTGTCCTGCGTGACCGCGAGCGCGTCGACGTCCTGTGCTTCCGACGGCTCGAACGCCATCAGGTCCCTGTCCGCCAGGGCGGCGGTGAGGAGATCGACACTCTCCTGGGTGTCGGCGGTGGCCGTGTCCGGACCCTCGAGCTCGTTGAGCAGCGCACCGACGTACTCGGGCGTCAGATCGACGTCACCGCTCTCGAGCCCGTCGAGAAGCGCGGGGCGCGCCCCGAAGTCCTCCTCGACGGTCGCGTCGACGTCTCCGGCCTCGAGCGCCTGCCCGTAGACCTGGGCGAGGATGTTGCTCTCGGGGAAGTTGGCGGCCGCGACCGTGATCCCGCCGCCTCCACCGTCGTCGTCGCACGCCGCGACCACGAGCGCGAGGCTGGCCAGCACCACGAGCCAGGTCGCCTTGAACCGTTTCCTACTTCCGCGCATGTTGCGCTCCCTTTCTTCGACATCTCTGGACACGTTGCCGCTCAGGCGGCGACCACGATCTCCGCTTCCGGCTCCTCGGTCTTGATGGCGGCGTCGACCGCCCAGCGGGGCTCGGCGGTGCGGAGCCCGCGCGGCACGAGGAGTCGTTGCACGCCGGCGAGCCCCAGGTCGACCAGGAGGGCGAGGACGACGACCACGAGCGCCCCCCCGAACACCTGCACGTTGTCGTTCAGCCGCAAGCCCACGATGATGTAGTACCCGAGTCCACCCCATCCCACCAGCGTGGCGAGGGTGGCGGTGGCGATGACCTGAACCGTCGACGTGCGAATGCCCGCCATGATCAGCGGGAACGCCATCGGGAGCTCGATCCGGGCCAGCACCTGGGTGCCCCGCATGCCCATGCCCGCCGCCGACTCGCGGATCTCGGCGTCGACCTCCCGCAACCCGACGTAGGTGTTGGTGAAGATCGGCGGGATCGCCAGCGCCACGAGCGCGACCACCGTCGGAACCACACCGATGCGGTTCGTGATCTGGAGCGCGAGCACGAGGATGGCGAAGGACGGCAGCGCCCGGCCGATGTTGGCGACGTTGATCGCGAGCGCGCCGCCCCGGCGGAGATGGCCCAGCGTCACCGCCGGTGGCAGCGCGATCACGAGCGCGATGAGGATGCTGAGCCCCGAGATCTGCAGATGCTCGAACGCGCGGTGGTCGATGCCGCCGCCGACACCGCCGGACCAGTTGTCGCCGAGCCAGCTGAACACGTCACCGAGGAAGCCCATCGCTCAGCGGCTCCGCCGCTGCCACGGCGCGGCCAGGTACTGGACACCGAGCAGCCCGAAGTCGAGCGCGACCGCCAGCGCGACCGAGAGCGTCGCCCCGACGACGAGCGGGGTCGAGAAGTCGCGGCGCAGCCCGTCGTTGATCAGCGCGCCCAGCCCGCCCTGGCCGATGAGCGCGGCCACGGTCACGAGCCCGACGTTCGTCACGGTGGCGATGCGGATCCCGGCGACGATCGAGGGCAGCGCGATCGGCAGTTCGATCCGCACGAGCATCCGCAGCGGCGAGTACCCCATCCCCTGCGCCGCCTCCTTGATGTCGGCGGGGACGCCGTCGAGGCCGGTGACGATGTTCCGCACGAGGACGAGGATGGTGTAGCTGGTGAGCACGATGAGGGCGGCCTCGCGCCGGCTCGTCCACGGGAGGAGCAAGACGAACGCGGCCAGCGACGGGATGGTGTACAGGATCGACCCGACGACGAGCAGCGGTGTGTACAACACCCGCCGCCGGCTCGCCGCGATCGCGAGCGGGGCCGCGATCAGGACACCGAGCGCGACCGAGAGCACCGTGAGGCTGATGTGCTCGCGCAGCCGGGACAGGATCTCGTCCTGGTGGTCACCCACCCACTCCCACCAGATCCAGGAGTCGGGCCCGTTCGCCGCCTCGATCATGCCGGCGGGAGCTTACGAGCCGAGCGCCTCGCGGTACACGGCGACGGTCTCGCGGGCGCAGCGCTCCCACGAGAACTCCGACGCCCGCCGGCGGCCGAGGGCGGCAAGGGCGGCGCGCCCGTCCTCGTCGTGCGAGAGATCGTCGAGCGCCGCGGCCCAAGCGTCGGGATCGTCCGGCGCGACCAGCCGGGCGCCGTCGCCGGCGACCTCGCGCAGCGCGGCGATGTCCGAGCACACGACCGGCGTTCCCTGCGCCATCGCCTCGAGCGCGGGGATACCGAACCCTTCGTGTCGGCTCGGGAGCGCGAACAGCTCGGCGCCGCGGTACAGGCCACCCAGGTGGTCGTCGCCGACACGGCCGATCATGCGGACGCGCTCGCCGAGCCGGCGGGCGGGGCCGAGCACCCCCTGGCGGTCCTCGAGCCAACCCGCGGGACCGGCGAGGACGAGCAGATGGGGAACGTCGTGCATGGCCACCCAGCGGGCGAACGCCTCGACGAGCACACCCACGTTCTTGCGGGGCTCGAGGGTCCCGAGCCACAGCACGTACGGCCGATCGTCGAGCCCGAACGCATCCCGGGCGCTCGCCACGTCCTCGTCGGACGCCTCGGTGGGGTCGACGCCGTTGGGGACCACCCGGACCCGGTCAGGGGAGATG
>JACDBD010000396.1 GCA_013695115.1 Actinomycetota bacterium
CAGGATACCTGCGCCGCGGTCGCTCGACTCAGACCGCCAGGCCTTCGCCCATGAGGTCGACGAAGTTGTCGCAGTAGAAGCGCCGGCGGGCGTCGTCCGACAACCCGGCGAGCGACCGTTCGAAGCGCCCGAGCGGGTTTCGCCCTCCCTCGACGTGGGGGTAGTCGGACGAGAACATGCAGACCTCGTCGCCCGACTGCTCCACGATCCAGCCCGCGTCCTCGTGCGGATAGGGCGTCACCCGCACCTGGCGCCGGATGTACTCGCTCGGACGCAGCTCCAGCTTCTGCAGCCGCTCCTCGTTCTTGCGGAACGCGTCGGCGGCCGAGTCGAGCGTCCGCATGAGCCCCGGGAGCCACGACGCGCCCTCCTCGATCACGCCTACCTTGAGCCGCGGGAAGCGGTCGAGGATGCCGTCGATGATCATCGTGCCCATCGTCTGCATGACCGGGTACTGGATGGCGATGTAGTCGACCGAGCGGAAGTTGTCGTCGCCGCCGTGGAAATCGGGGACGGGCGGGAGCCCGTTCTCCAGGTACATCGGGTCGATCAGGCGACCGCCGCCGCCGACGTGGAACACGATCGGGATGCCGGCCTCCTGTGCCTGCGCCCAGAGTGGGTCGAGCCCGATGTGGCTGGGGGAGTGCCGGCGCGGGCAGGCCGACGCGATCATCAGGGCCCGGCAGCCCAACTCGAGCGTCTCCCGCGCGAACGCGGCCGAGCGCTTGACGTCGGCCAGGGGGACGTACCCGACAGGGAGCAGCCGGCGGTCCACCGAGCAGAACTCGACGATGGCGCGGTTGTGCCCGCGGGCGAGGCCGTAGGCGAGGTCGAGGTCGTCGCCGTGCTCCACCCACTGCAGTGTCTTGTTGGTGAAGGTGTTGAAGACGAGCTGGCTGGCGAAACCGAGGAGATCGAGCGCCGCCGGCCGGTCCTCGGCGAGGAACGATCCGGTGGCCTCCCAGTTCTTGCGCAGCCAGATCTGCTCGGCGTCGTGGCTGCGGAACTCGGGATCGGCGTGCTGGTGCCGGAAATACTCGACCACCTTCCCGACGTCGTGCTCCACCGGCAGCCGCGTCCCGACAGTCAGCTCCTCGACCCGCTCGCGCACGTCGGGGTCGGCGTACGACGCGAACAGGTCGGGCGGCTCCATGATGTGGGAGTCGGCGTCGTGAATCACCGCGGTCACGCCGGCGATCGTACCGATCGTGGGTCAGAGGTTGCCGCGCCGGGCCTGTTCCCGTTCGATCGCCTCGAACAGGGCCTTGAAGTTGCCCTCGCCGAAGCCGCGGGCGCCCTCGCGCTGGATGATCTCGAGGAAGAGGGTGGGCCGGTCGGTGATGCCCTCGGTGAAGATCTGGAGCAGGTGTCCCGACTCGTCGCGGTCGACGAGGATGCCGAGCTCGGTGAGTGCGTCCCACGCCAGGTCGACGCCGGCGAGGCGCTGCCGAGCTTCGTCGTAGTACGTCGGGGGAACGTCGAGGAAGCGCAGCCCCCGGGCCCGGAGGGCGCGCACCGTCGCGATGATGTCGGACGTGCGCAGGGCGATGTGCTGTACCCCGGGGCTGCCGTAGAAGTCGAGGTACTCCTGGATCTGGCTGGTGCGCAGCCCGGGCGCGGGCTCGTTGATCGGGAGCACGACCCGCCCGTGGTTCCACACCACCGTCGAGCGCAGGGCGGAGTACCCGGTCGAGATCTGCTCCTCGTCGAAGTGCGTCAGCTCGTCGAGACCGAGGACGGAGCGGTACCAGCTCACCCAGTGCTCGAGCCGGCCCCCCTCCACGTTGGCGACGACGTGGTCGAAGCCCTCGAGCCCC
This sequence comes from Actinomycetota bacterium, assembly GCA_013695115.1. Classification (GTDB taxonomy): domain Bacteria; phylum Actinomycetota; class Acidimicrobiia; order IMCC26256; family JACDBD01; genus JBPCMN01. Next base: position 1,818 of record JACDBD010000396.1, read on the forward strand.
ACGGGCGAGCCCGCCGGCCGCGACAACTGCGCCGGTTCGTAGCCCGGGGTGTACACGCCGCGATATCCGTCCCGCTCCACGAACGTGTGGACGGTATCGCCGTACGCGGCAACGATCGCACGCGTGACCGAGCCCCACTCGTCCTCCTCGAGCCACGGGTCCCATACCGGCGTGGCACCCCGGCGGACGGCGGTGGCGAACGCGGCTCGGGCGTCGGGCACGGTGAACGCGACGTCGTGCACGCCGTCGCCGTGGGCGCGCACGTGGGCCGCGATCGCCGAGGCCGGATGCAGGGCTCCGGTCACGAGGATGCGGGCGGTGCCCTGCTCGAGCAGGTACGACGCCCGATCGGCCCGGCCGGTCTCGGGGCCGGCGTAGGCCACGACGTCGAAGCCGAGCACCGACGCGAAGAACGCCGCCGCCTGACGGGCGTTGCCCACCCACAGCTCAAGGTGGTCGATCGCGTCGAGGCGGGGCGGCGCGATCGCGGCGTCGAGCCGGGTGTCGAGCGTCGTCACCCGGCCACCGTCCGCCGGTCGTCGTCGAGACCGCGCCAGAACGCGTGCACGCCGTCGAGGATCTCGGACGCGCCCCGGAGGAAGCGGGCTTCGTCGAAGCCGTCGGTCTCGAACGCCTCCCGCAGCTCGTCCTCGGTGTGAGCGGCGTGCTGGTCCTCGAGCGCGTCGTGGAACGTCCAGAACCCGAGCGCGAGCCCGGGGCACTCGCGCGCCTTGAACGCCTCGAGCCCGGCGATGAGCTCCTTCCAGAATCCGGCCGCGGCCCAGTGCTCGACCGCGTACGACGCGCCCTCGGCGACGGAGGCGTCCTCGGAGCCGTAGATGCGCACCAACTCGTCGCAGAAGAAGAGCGTGCTCGCCGTCCCGTGACGGCGCTTGCCCAGATCAGTGAAGCTCAGCCCGAGCGGCTCGGCGAACTTCAGCAGCCACTCGAAGTGGGCGGCGCCGAACCGGAATGTGCCGCCGTCGACGGTGCCGCCGGCGAACGTCACACCCAGCTCGTTGAGCAGGATCTCCTTGCCGGCGCGATAGCCGTCGCGGTCGGCGGCGTTGATGACCTTGCGCAGCTGGGCCTCGACGAAGAGGTGGCTGAACACCGAGAACTGCACGGTGAGGTGGCGGACCTCGTCCCGGTTGGCCTCACCCTTGGCGAACCAGGTCGTGTACGGATTGCTCACGACGACGGCGTGGTGGGCGACGACGTCCTCGGCCCGGGCCCGGAAGGTTTCGAAGTCCATCGCCTCCCCCTTGTGCTCGGACGATCTGTGCTCCATATTGATACCCGAGCCTACCTGTAGGTCAACACATTGAGGAAGCGGTGGGCAGAATGCCCGTGAGGCAGCCGGTTATTCCGTACAATCTGGGCAGGATGACCAAGCCGATCGACGGCCTCGACGGCCGCCTCATCCGGGCCCTCGCCGACAACCCCCGGGCGGGGGTGCTCGAGCTCGCCCGGATCCTGGGTGTCGCCCGGGGGACGGTGCAGGCCCGCCTCGACAAGCTGCGCCGCCGGGGCGTGATCACCGGCTTCGGCCCCGACGTCGACCTGGGCCGGGTGGGCTACGAGGTCCTGGCGTTCACCTCGATCGAGATCGCCCAGGGCCGCCTGGCCGATGTCGTCGCCCACCTCGACGACATCCCCGAGGTGCTCGAGGTGCACGCGACCACCGGTCAGGGCGATCTGCACTGCCGGGTGGTGGCCCGGACGAACGAGCACCTGCAGCAGGTGGTGAACCGCATCCTCGAGGTGCAGGGCATCAACCGGACGACGACGGTGATCGCGCTCTCGGAGCAGATCCGGTTCCGGGTGCTCCCGCTGGTCGCACGGGCGGCCGGATCCGACAAGGAGGCTGGCGATGGCTGAAGGGTTCGTGCGGCCCCAGTGGGTGAAGGGCACGACGTCGCGACAGGCCCATGTCGGCCTGCCCGAAGGGACAGTCGAGGAGGAGCACGGACGCGAGGGTTTCCGCGGCCCCGCCAGCCACCTCTACCGGCTTCACCCCCCGACCGGGTGGGTGTCGGTCGACGGGCCGCTCCAACCGGTGGCGCTCGACACCCGCGGCCTCGCCGGCGACGTTGATGCGCCGCCGACAGCATTGCTCACCAACGACGACGTGCGCATCGGCTGGTGGGCGCGACCGGCGGGCGAGCCGAGTTGGTTCCTCCGTGACGCCGACGGCGACGCGCTCTACCTCGTGCACGAGGGCAACGGCCGGCTGGAGACGGAGTACGGACCGCTCGACTACCGGCCGGGCGACTTCCTCCTCGTGCCCCGGGGCACCACCCACCGGTTCGTCGCGGGCGCGCCCACCGCCTTGCTCACGGTGGAGGCGCTCGAGGGCGCGCTGCGCCTTCCCGACCGCGGGTTGCTGGGGCGGCACGCCCTGTTCGATCCCGCGATGGTCGACGTCCCCGAGCCCGAGCCCCGCGACGAAGCGGGCGAGTTCGAGGTGCGGGTGCAGCGTCGTGGCGCGCTGACGTCGGTCGTGTACCCGTTCCACCCCTTCGACGTCGTCGGGTGGAAGGGTGATCTCGCGCCCCTCCGTCTCCACGTGGACGACTTCCGGCCGGTGACGTCGGCCCGCTACCACCTGCCGCCCTCGGCGCACACGACCTTCGTGGGCGAGGGGTTCGTGGTGGCAACGTTCGCGCCCCGGCCGTTCGAGTCGGACCCGGAGGCGCTGCGGGTGCCGTTCTTCCACCGCAACACCGACTACGACGAGGTGATCTTCTACCACCGGGGTGACTTCTTCAGCCGCGCCGGGATCGAGCCCGGCATGCTCACGTTCCATCCCGCCGGCATCCATCACGGGCCCCAGCCCCAGGCGGTGGAGCGGGCCGCGGCAAGCTCGCCCGGAGGTTTCGCCGACGAGGTCGCGCTGAACGTCGACGCGCGCCGCCCGCTCGCGCTCGCCGCCGCCGCCGACAACGTGAGGGTCGACGGCTACGAGCGCTCCTGGCGGTCGTGACATGCGGCGCCCGCCGCCCACGGAGCCGCCGTCGATCCGCGACTTCTACGCCTTCGAGGAGCACGTCGCGACCGCCCGTCGTGCCCGCGGGCTCGAGATGGTCACCGAGTGGTACGAGGCGCCGGTCTTCTACTTCTCCAACCCGCACTCGGTAGTCGAGCCCGACCAGCCCGTCGCCGCGCCGCCCGGTTGCAAGGAGCTCGACTACGAACTCGAGGTGGCGGCGATCGTCGGCACGGAGGGGCGCGACCTCGACCCCGACGACGCCGAGGGCCACATCGCCGGGTTCACGATCATGAACGACTGGAGCGCCCGCGACCTCCAGCGGCAGGAGATGAAGGTCGGCCTCGGACCGGCCAAGGGGAAGGACTTCGCCACCTCACTCGGGCCATGGTTGGTACCCCCCGACGAGCTGGCGGACTGCCGGGCGGGCAAGGCTTACGACCTCGCGATGACCGCCCGGGTCAACGGCCGGGAGTACTCGAGGGGAAACCTCGCTGATCTCCACTGGAGCTTCGGCGAGATGCTCGCCCACGCGTCACGCGGCACCCGGCTCGTGCCCGGGGACGTCATCGGGTCGGGAACGTGCGGCACCGGGTGCATCCTCGAGCTGTCGTTGGTGCATGGGTCGGACGAGTACCCGTGGCTCGCGCCGGGGGACGTGGTCGAGCTAGAAGTCGAGCGGCTCGGGCTCCTGCGGAACCCCGTCGTCGGTTAGGAGCTGCCAGCGGCCTACAGGGGGCCCGGGTTCCCGGGCCCGCGGGCAGTCAGCTGCGTGCAGGAGCGCGAGCGAAGCGAGCGCGACCAGAAGAGCCGACCAGAAGAGCTAGGAGAGCCGGCTCTCCAGCTCGGTGAGCTCGTCACGGAGCTCGGTCGGGAGCTTGTCGCCGAAGGCGTCGAAGTACTCGCGCACGAGCTCGAGCTCGGCCCGCCACTGCTCGGGCTTGACCCGAAGCGCCCGCTCCACCCGCTCGGCCGGCGTGTCGAGGCCCTCGAGGTTCAGGTCGCTCGCCCGAGGGACGTACCCGATGGCAGTGTCCTCGGCATCGGCCTCACCCTCGAGCCGCCGGCAGATCCATTCGAGGACGCGGGAGTTCTCCCCGAAGCCGGGCCAGAGGAACTTGCCGTCGTCGTCCGCCTTGCGGAACCAGTTGACCCCGTAGATGCGCGGCAGCTTCGACTCATCGGTGCGGCCGTTCATGCTCAGCCAGTGGGCGAAGTAGTCGGCCATGTGGTACCCGCAGAACGGGAGCATCGCGAACGGGTCTCGTCGAAGCTGGCCCTCACCGCCGACCGCGGCCGCGGTCATCTCCGACCCCATCGTCGCCCCGACGTACACGCCGTGCCGCCAGTCGCGCGATTCGTACACGAGCGGGACACAGTGGGCCCGACGTCCTCCGAAGAGGAAGGCCGAGATCGGCACGCCCTTCACGTCCTCCCACTCGGGGGCGATCACGGGGCACTGTGCCGCCGGCACGCAGAACCGCGAGTTCGGGTGTGCCGCCGGAGTGTCGCTCTCGGGGATCCAGTCATTGCGGCGCCAGTCGGTGAGGTGTGGAGGCGGGTCGCTCATCCCCTCCCACCAGACGTCGCCGTCATCGGTGAGCGCGGTGTTGGTGAAGACCGTGTTGCGCTCCAGCGTATGCATGGCGTTGGGGTTCGTCTTCATGTTGGTGCCGGGCGCCACGCCGAAGAACCCGGCTTCGGGGTTGATGGCATAGAGGCGACCGTCGGGCCCGAACTTCATCCAGGCGATGTCGTCGCCGACGGTCTCGGCCTTCCAGCCGGGGAGCGTGGGGATCAGCATCGCCAGGTTGGTCTTGCCGCACGCCGACGGGAACGCGGCCGCGATGTAATGGACGTTTCCCGACGGGCCGGTGAGCTTGAGGATGAGCATGTGCTCGGCCAGCCAGCCCTCGTCACGGGCGATGACCGAGGCGATGCGCAGGGCGAAGCACTTCTTACCCAGGAGGGCGTTGCCGCCGTAGCCCGACCCGTACGACCAGATCTCGCGGGTCTCGGGGAAGTGGACGATCCACTTCTCCTCGTCGTTGCAGGGCCAGGGCACGTCCTCCTGGCCGGGCTCGAGCGGCGCGCCCACCGAGTGCATGCAGGGAACGAAGTCGCCGTCGCCGAGCACCTCGAGCGCGCCGGTCCCTGCGCGGGTCATGGTGCGCATGCTGACCGCCACGTACGGAGAGTCCGTGATCTCGACCCCGATGTACGAGAGCGGCGAGCCGAGGGGTCCCATGCTGAACGGGACCACGTACATGGTGCGGCCCCGCATCGAGCCCCGGAACAGCTCGGTGAGGTGGTCGCGCATCTCGCCCGGCTCCCGCCAGTTGTTGGTGGGGCCGGCATCGTCCTCCCGCTCGGAGCAGATGAACGTGCGGTCCTCGACCCGGGCGACGTCGCTGGGGTCGGAGGCGGCCCAGTACGAGCCCGGGCGGCGCTTCGGGTCGAGCTCGACGAACGTGCCCGACTGCACCAGCTGCTTGCACAGCAGGTCGAACTCCTCGTCGGAGCCGTCGAACCAGTGCACCGCGTCGGGCTGGCTGAGCTCGGCCATCTCGCCGACCCACGCCAGCAGACGCTGGTTGCTGGTGGGAGGGGCGTTGAGCACCATCGACACGGCCGGCTCCTTGGGAAAGGGGCTCCCTTGGGAGGCCCGCTAGCTTACCGGTGGGTAGTTCGGGGTTCCCAAACTGGCCAGGGGGCGGACATGAGCTGGCTGTCCTGGATCATCGTGGGCTTCATCGCCGGCGCGTTCGCCAAGGCGGTCACGGGCGTGCGCAGCGCCGGCTGCCTCGGCACCATCGTGATCGGGATCGTCGGCGGCCTCCTGGGCGGAGCCATCTTCAAGGCCGCCGGCGACGAGGGCGTCAACGAGTTCAGCCTCTACTCGTTGCTGGTCGCGTTCGTGGGCGCGACCCTTCTCCTCTTCATCTGGGGCGCGCTCACCGACCAGGGCCGGGGCCGGCCCCGGCAGCGGCACTGACTCTCCTTAGAAGTACTTGCGGTAGCCCCGGGCTCGTCGCTTGAAGCCCAGACTCTCGTAGAAGGCCCCGACACCCCGGTCCTCGGCCGACATCAGCTGCACCTTGTAGCAACCGGCTTCACGAGCCCGCCGCTCCGCTTCCTGCATGAGCGTGCGCCCGATACCGCCACCTCGCTCCGCCTCGTCGACGACCACGTTCTCGACGATTGCCCACGGCGAGCCGTCGTGCGTGAGGTTCGGCGAGATCACGAGGTGCAGCGTGCCGGCAATCGCGCTGTCGCTCTCGGCGACCAGGAGCGCATGGCCGTCGCGGGACAGGATCGCGGCCAATGCGCGCGCAGCCTGATCCGGGTCGGGCGGGGCATCCTCCGGATGCAGCTGCGCGAGCAGGCGGAGGACCTCGGAGAGATCGGACGACCGCGCCGGCCGGACCTCGACCGTGTTCAAAGGAGCTGCCATCCTCCGACAGGGGGCGGGGTTCCCCCGCCCCCGGACTGCCAGCTGCGTGCGGGAGCGGCGAGCGAAGCGAGCGCGACCAGAGAGGTCAGAGAGGTCAGACCTCGGCGCCGGGAACGCCCATGTCGCGTTCGGCGCCCGAGCGGACATGGGTGGCCCGGCCATCGCCGTCGAGTTCGAAGATGACCCGCTGCCCCTGGCGCAGCAGCCGGAAGATGGATCCTTGCAAGGCGTCGAGCGCGAGGGTGAAGCGCTCCTGGTCGGTGTCGCGGATGACGACGCCCTCACGGGTCTGGGGGTCGTAGGACGAGATGACGCCCTGCATCAGGGCTTCGTCACCTTGCCCGACTTCAGGCAGGAGGTGCAGACGTGGATGCGCTTGGGCGTCCCGTTCACGACCGCCCGCACCCGCTGGACGTTGGGGTTCCAGCGCCGCTTCGTGCGGCGGTGCGAGTGGCTCAGGCGCATGCCGAAGCGCGGCTTCTTGCCGCACAGGTCGCACACCGACGCCATCACCGCACCTCGTCGTCGCTCGGGGCCGCTCGGGGAACCAAGTGAAGATAGCAGCCCTCTCTCCCGAATCCCCCGAGGTGACGCCGGTAACATCGACGCACCATGGCCAAGGTGCTCGACCAGCTGGCGGCGACCGACTTCCGCGGCATCGTCGTCGCCTACCGCGACGCGTTGCGGTCGCACCAGGACGAGCTCAACCGGCTCAACGTCTACCCGGTGCCGGACGGCGACACCGGGACGAACATGGCCCTCACCCTCGAGTCGGTCGTGGGGGAGCTCGACGGCGCCGAGGGGATGAACGAGGTGTGCCGGGCGATCTCGCACGGCTCGCTCATGGGTGCCCGCGGGAACTCCGGCGTCATCCTGTCGCAGATCCTGCGGGGGCTCTCCGACACGTTCTCCGACCTCGATGCTGCGTCCGCCCACGACGTGGTCGCCGGCCTCCGCCGCGCCGCCGACGCCGCCTACCAGGCGGTGCTCCGCCCGGTCGAGGGCACGATCCTGACGGTCGTGCGCGCCTCCGCCGAAGCGGCCGAAGCCGCCCAGGGCGACGGCGCCGAGCTCACCGGCATCCTCGAACGGGTCGAGGTCGCAGCCCACGACGCGGTCCTGCAGACTCCGGAGCTCCTCCCCGTGCTCAAGGAGGCCGGCGTCGTCGACGCCGGCGGGCGCGGCTTCGAGCTCCTGATCGACGCCTTCCTCCACATCATCGACGGCCGGCCGGTTCCCGAGCCCGAAGTGGTCGCGACCCCGCCGGCGGTGGAGGCGCATCTCCACGGCGAGGAGGCCTCGTCGCTGCGGTACGAGGTCATGTACCTGCTCGAGGCCGACGACTCCACCATCCCCGCCTTCAAGGACACCTGGGGTGCGCTGGGTGACTCGATCGTCGTCGTCGGCGGGGATGGGCTGTGGAACTGCCACGTGCACACGAATGAGATCGGCGCCGCGATCGAGGCGGGCATCGAGGCGGGTCGGCCCGCGAAGATCCGCGTCACCGACCTGGTCGAGCAGGTCGAGGAGGAGGAGTGGGTCCGCGACCAGACCGACGTCGGCGGGGGCGACGAGGAGGCGGCCGACCTCCCGGTTCCGACCGAGCCGGTGGCCACGGCAGTGGTCGCGGTCGGCGTCGGATCCGGTGTCCAGCGTCTCCTCACCAGCCTGGGCGTACACGCCATCGTCGCCGGCGGTCAGTCGATGAACCCGTCGACGGCGCAGATCCTCGAAGCGGTACAACAGTGCCCGTCCGACTCCGTCATCGTGCTCCCCAACAACAAGAACATCGTGCCGGTCGCCCGCCAGGTCGACGGCCTCTGCGACCGGCGGGTCGAGGTCGTCCCGACGAACGCGGTGGTCGAGGCGCTCGGCGCGCTGGTGGCGTACGACCCGCACGCCCCGCTCGAGGCCAACGTCGCGTCGATGCACGAGGCGGTCGACCGGGTGCGGACCGGTGAGGTCACCCAGGCTGTGCGCGACAGCGTCGCCGATTGCGGGCCGATCGCGGCCGGCGACTGGATCGCGGTGACCCGCAGCGGCATCCGCGCGATCGCCCCGTCGGCCGCCGAGGCCGCCATCAAACTGGTCGAGGAGCTGCTCGACGTCGACAGCGAGCTCGTCACCGTGCTGGTCGGCGCCGAGGCCCGCCCGGCCGACCGCGTGCGCCTCGAGGAGCACCTGGCCAACGCGCACCCGAAGGTCGAGATCGAGGTGCACGAGGGCAACCAGCCCCTGTACCCCTTCCTGGTCGGGGTGGAGTAACGATCGGAGCGCAGCGGAGCCGTGCCCGCACGGGCGGGACGGCGGAGCGGAGCGACCCATGAAGGAGGCCCGCACTCTCCGGGAGCTTCGCGACGCGACGCTCACCGAGCTTCAGGTCGCGCCGAAGCTGCGCGAGCGGCTCGCGCTCATGGGCATCGAGACCGCCCTCGACCTGCTCCAGCACTATCCCCGTCGCTACCGCGACCGCACCGAGCAGTCCGACATCGCCCAGCTCTCCGTGGGCCAGGAGGCGACGGTGTTCGCGGAGGTGCGCCGGATCCGGGCCCGCTACACCCGCAACCGCCGCGCCATCGTCGACGCGGTCGTCTACGACGGCACCGACCTGCTCAACGTCGTGTTCTTCAATCAGCCGTGGCGGGCGCGTCAGCTACCCGAAGGCACCGAGGCCGCGTTCTTCGGAAAGCTCGAGCAGTACCGGGGAAAGCGCCAGATGACGAACCCGGTGGTCGACGTCCTCGATCACCTGGGGGAGAAGACGGGCGTGATCGTGCCGGTGTACCCGCAGTCGGGGAAGGCCGACGTGTCGACATGGCAGCTGCGCCCGGTCGTCGCCGCCGCGCTCGACTGGGCGGGCGAGCTTGCCGAGCCGTTGCCCGCCGCGCTCCTCGACGAGATGAAGCTGGTCGGGCGGACCTGGGCCTACCGGAACGTGCACCAACCGGAGACACTCGAGGACGCCCGTAAGGCCCAGCGGCGCCTGCGCTTCGACGAGTTCCTGCGGATGCAGGTGGGCCTGGTGGCGCGCAAGCGCGCCTTCGAAGCCGAGGAGACGGGCATCCGCCACCACCGCGACGGTCCCCTCGTCGACGAGTTCATCCGCCGCCTCCCGTTCGAGCCCACCGGCGACCAGTGGCGAACGGTGCAGGAGATCGCGTCCGACATGGCCGGCGTTTCACCGATGCACCGTCTGCTCCAGGGCGAGGTGGGCTCGGGCAAGACGGTGGTTGCGCTGGCGGCGTTGCTGCTCGCGGTCCAGGGTGGGTACCAGGGCGCGTTCATGGCGCCCACCGAGGTGCTGGCCGAGCAGCACTTCTTCAGCTCGCGTGTGCTCCTCGACGGCCTGAACGTCCCCGCCGAGGGAACCCTGACCGGTGAGCGCCCGGTCACCGTCGCGCTCCTCACGAACCGCACCGGTCCCGCCGAGCGCCGAAAGCTCGCCGACGGGCTGGCCGCGTCGGAGATCGACATCGTCGTCGGCACGCACGCGTTGATCTATGGCGAGGTCGAGTTCGCTCGCCTCGGCCTGGCGGTCATCGACGAGCAGCACCGCTTCGGCGTCGAGCAGCGGGCCCTGCTGCGGGGAATGGGTCGCGACCCCGACGTCCTGGTGATGACGGCGACACCGATCCCCCGGACCGCCGGCTTCCTCATCTACGGCGACCTCGACAAATCGGAGCTCCGACAGATGCCGCCGGGGCGCACCCCGGTGACGACCGCAGTCGTCGGGCCCGGCCCGCTGGAGCGCGCCGACGCCTACGAGCGCCTCCGTGGCGAAGTCGCCGCCGGCCGCCAGGCGTACGTCGTGTGCCCACTCGTCGAGGGCTCGCCCAAGATCG
>JACDBD010000409.1 GCA_013695115.1 Actinomycetota bacterium
CCGCCGGGGATGAAGAACTTCACCTTGCGGCCGTCGGTCACACCGCCGGCGAGGTCGTCGATGAGCTGACGGAACGTGATACCCAGCTCGACCTCGTAGTTGCCGGGCCGGTTCACGTGTCCCGACAGGGAGAAGATGCGCGTGCCCGTGGACTTGCCCACTCCGAGCTCGGCGTACTTGTCGCCGCCCATGGCGATGATGTGGGGCAGCGTCGACAGGGTCTCGACGTTGTTGACGACCGTGGGCTTGGCGTACAGGCCCTCGATCGCCGGGAACGGTGGGCGGATGCGGGGCATGCCCCGCTCCCCTTCCAGACTCTCGAGCAGCGCGGTCTCCTCGCCGCAGATGTACGCGCCCGCACCCCGGTGGATCACGACGGCGAGGTCGAACCCGGAACCGAGGATGTTCTCGCCGAGAAAGCCCTGGGCATACGCGTCTTCCACCGCCTGCTCGAGCCGCTCGTAGCCGAGGGCGAACTCGCCCCGGACGTAGATGAACGCGAGGTGGGCCTCGATCGCGAACGCGGCGATGACGATCCCCTCGATCAGCTGATGGGGATCGCGCTCGGTGAGCATGCGGTCCTTGAACGTCGACGGCTCGCCCTCGTCGTCGTTGACGACGAGATAGCGGGGGTGTGACCCCTCGGGCAGGAACGACCACTTGGTCGCGGCGGGGAACCCGGCGCCGCCCCGGCCCCGCAGCCCCGACGCCTTCACCTGCTCCTGGCCGATCGCGGCCGGCGTCATGGTCAGGGCAGTGCGCAGGCCGTCGTAGGCGCCGGTGGCGAGGGCGGCCTCGATCGTCCACGAGTCGTCGGGCCGGGCGTGCAGCCGCTTGGTGATGAGCCTGGTTTCAGGCCCGTCTTCCTCGCTCGCTCGCTGCGGGCCGGGATACCCGGCCGGCGGACGCTCGCTCGCTGGCGAGCTCCCTTCGGTCGCCGCAGTGCCGGACACTGTTCTCGGCTCGAGCTCGCCCGCCTTGTACTGCTCCACCACGCCCTCGGCCGACTCCGGCGTCACGTTCTCGTGGAACTCGTAGTTCACCTGGAGTGCGGGCGCGCCGCCGCAGGCGGCCAGGCACTCCACCTCCTCGACGTACACGTCGTCGTCGTCCGCGTAGCGGGCGTCGAGGTGCGCGAGCACGTCGGGCCCGCCGGTGACCAGACAGCTCACGTTCGTACACACGGAGACGACCAGCCGCCCCACCGGCTCACGCTTCAACATCGTGTAGAAGGAGCACGTCCCGAGCACTTCGGCCGGCGTCACGCCCACGAGCTCGGCGATCTCCTTCATCGCGCCGCCGGTGAGCCAGCCGTCTTGATCCTGCGCCAGGTGCGCGAGCGGGAGGATCGCCGACTTCGGGCGCGGGTAGCGGCCGACGATCTCCGTCGCCTTGGCGCGGTTCGTTGGCGTAAAGGTCATCAGCGATCGACCTCACCCATGATCGGGTCGACGCTGGAGACGATCGCGACCGCGTCGGCAACCAGGCTCCCCTCGGCCATCGGCGCCGCCGCCTGGAGGTTGTAGAACGACGGTCCCCGGATGTGCAGCCGGCACGGCTTGCCCGTCCCGTCGGCGACGAGATAACAGCCGATCTCGCCGCGCGGTGACTCGGCCGCGACGTAGGTCTCGCCTGGCGGCACCTTGAACCCCTCGGTGAACAGCTTGAAGTGGTGGATGAGCGCCTCCATCGACTCGTCGATGCGGGCGCGGGGCGGCGGTGTGACCTTGCGGTCCTGCACCCGGTAATCGCCGGGCGGCATCTTCTCGATGCACTGCTTGACGATCCGGATCGACTCGAGGATCTCGTAGAGCCGGATGCGGTAGCGGTCGAAGCAGTCGCCGTTCTCGGTGTAGATGACGTCGAACTCCACCTGGTCGTAGACCAGATAGGGCTGGGCCTTGCGCAGGTCCCAGGGGAAGCCGGTCGAGCGCAGGATGGGCCCGGTGGCGCCGAGCGCGAGCGCGTCCTCGGTGGTGATCGGGCCGACGCCGACCATGCGCTCCTGCCAGATGGGGTTCTCGGTGAGGAGCTCGTCGTACTCCCGCACGCCGCGCTCGACGGTGTCGCAGACCTTCAGGGTGTCCTCCTCCCAACCGTCGGGGAGGTCGGCGGCGACGCCACCGGGGCGGATGTAGTTGTGGTTCATCCGCAGCCCGGTGATGGCCTCGAGCAGGCGCAGCGTCTCCTCGCGGTCGCGCCAGCCGTACACCATCATCGAGAGCGCGCCGATGTCCATGCCGTTGGTCGCCTGGAACAGGAGGTGCGACGACATCCGGTTGAGCTCGACCAGGAGCATCCGGATCCAGGTCGCCCGCGGCGGCATCTCGAGGTCGAGGAGGCGCTCGACCGCCATCGAGAACACGAGCTCGTTGGTGAGCGGTGACGCGTAGTCCATGCGGGTGACGTTGGTCGCGCCCTGGACGTAGGTGAGCTCCTCGGCGGTCTTCTCCATCCCGGTGTGGAGGTATCCGATCACCGGCCGCACCCGGAGCACCGTCTCGCCGTCGAGCTCCATCATGAGGCGCAGCACCCCGTGGGTGGAGGGGTGCTGCGGCCCCATGTTGATGATCATCGTGTCGCCCTCGTGCTCGGCCTCGGGCCAGGGCATGCCGGTGACGACGAGGTCGCGCCCGGCCGGGCGCATCTCCTGCGCGCCCTCGTCGGTCTGGCGCCCCAGCCGGTCGGCGTCGGGCAGGTCGGTGGTGCTCATGGAGACGGATCCTCTTTGAAGGTAACGGGCACGCGCGCGGGGGCGTCGTCCTTGCGCAGGGGGAAGCCTTCCCAGTCGTCGGGCATGAGGATGCGGGTGAGGTCGGGATGTCCTTCGAACGCGATGCCGAAGAGGTCGTAGACCTCGCGCTCGCCGAAGTTCACGCCCGGGTACGGCTCGGCCAGGCTGGCCACGTTCGGGTCGGCCTCGGGCACCTGGCAGATGGCGCGGATCCTCCGGTTGCGCGGGTGGGAGAGGAAGTTGGCCACGACCTCGAACCGCTCGGCGCTCACGCCCGGCGGCACGAACCTCGCCGAATCGACGAGGTGGTCGACCGCGGTGACGTCGAGGCATTGGGTGAACTGCTGTTCGTCGCGCAGGAAGGTGGCGACTTCGAGCCACGCGTCACGCGCGACGTGGACGACGGGCTGGCCGTGGGAGTCGTGGAACACGGTGCCGGGGAACTTCTCGACGACCGCGGCCGCGATGTCGTCCACCTCTATGGCCTCGTTCGCGTCACGCTCTTGGGCTCCGCCGCTTGCAGGCTTGTGACTTTCTTCACGAGCGTCGTCGTCGGGCATCGGCGGTCCTGACTGACTCGGTTCGCCTACCGGGTGGCGAGGGCGTCGGCGGGGACGCCGTCACGCTGGTCGACGTGGATTCCGGCGCCGGTGACTCCCGACTGGCGCCGCTTCATGAGCTCACCGGATCGGATCTGGTCGTGGAGGGTGAGGATGCCGTGCATGAGGGTCTCGGGGCCGGGTGGGCACCCGGGCACGTACACGTCGACCGGGACGATCTGGTCGACGCCCTGGACGATGGCGTAGTTGTTGAACATCCCCCCGGTGCTGGCGCACACGCCCATCGAGATCACCCATTTGGGCTCGACCATTTGGTCGTAGACCTGGCGCAACACCGGCGCCATCTTCTGGCTGACCCGGCCGGCCACGATCATCAGATCGGCTTGGCGGGGGCTGGCGCGGAAGATCTCCATCCCGTACCGGGCCAGGTCGTAATGGGCGGCGCCGGTGGCCATCATCTCCAGCGCGCAGCAGGCGAGCCCGAAAGTGGCCGGCCACACCGAGTTGCGCCGGGCCCACTTCACCAGATCTTCCAGCCGGCCGGTGAGGAAGCCGTACGGCATCTTCTCTATCCCCATGGGTCGCTCCGCTCCGGCCCCATCAGGCCGCCTCCTCCTCTTCCTTCTCCTTCTCTTTCTGCCCGGTCGCGGGGTCGAGACCGTCGGCGCCGGGAGCGCCCGAGGCCCGCAGCACCTTCTGGCCGGCGTGCTCGGTGACCGACTTGATCGGGCCCCAGTCGAGCGCGCCGGTGGAGAGGAGGTAGGCGAACGGGACGAGCAGGATGAGGAGGAACACGCCCATGGCGACGAGCCCGTAATACGCGGGCGCGAAGTCGCGCATGACGGTCATGAAGGGGTAGAGGAAGATGATCTCAACGTCGAGGACGATGAACGTCATCGCCACCAGGTAGAACCGAACCGGGAACCGCTCGGCGGGCTCGAACTCGGGGACGATCCCGCACTCGTAGGGCGCTTCTTTTGCGGTCGTGGGCCGACGCGGGCCCAGCAGCCCCGACGCAATGAACGACAGCGCGATGAACACCACGACGAGCACGATCATGGTGAGGATCGGCAGGTAGTCGTCCAACGCCCGGACCTCCGTCCGACGGCTCATCGGCTGCGCGCGGCAGGCTAGCGGACGCCCTCGGCGGGCTGGAGAGGCAGCTACCCGGCGGGAAGCAGCCGGGACCGGCCCCGTTCCACCATCCACGCTCCCCCGTGGACCTCCTGGTCGTGGCGCTCGAGGACGGAGTCGACGAACCACCAGTCGGCCCGGAGACGCTCGGGCGTGACGTCGATGATCGTGTAGCCGTGGCTGTCGAGCTCGCACCACTTCCAGTGCGACAGCGCGTTCACGATTTGGCGCTCGATCTCGACCGACGTGGTGCGCAGACCCCAGCCCATCTTGTCGTCGAGGTTCTGGGACGTGAGGCTGGGCGTCACCAGCTCGACCGCCAGCGGCTCGCCCTCGTCACCCTGCTCGTCCATCTCCAACGCGATCGATACATGCACGTCGCCGCTGAGCACGACCAAATCGCGGATGTGACGGTCGCGCAGGAAGCCGAGCACCGCCTCCCGCTCGGCGGGATAGCCGTCCCACTGGTCGAAGTCGGGGCCGCGGCCTTCCGGCTCGAGCAGCTTCACCTTGACGAGGTGGGGGCGCACCGCCTCGGGGAGCTGCTCGTCCCAGGTGCGCCCCATCACCGAGGGGTTGGCGATCAGTCGCCACGGTGCGGTCGAAGCCTCCAGGCCGTGGAGCAACCAGTCGCGCTGCTCGGGCCCGAGGGCGCTGCGGTCAGGATCGTGCATCGCCGGCGGCGGGACGGGTTGGTCCCGGCGCGTTCGGGTGTCGAGCATGAACAGGTCAGCCAGACCCCCCAGCGGAACCGTCCGGAACACACGCGTCGGGTCGTTGGGGTCGGGCGGTCGCCCGGGGACCCACTCCCACTTCGCCCTGAACGCCCTCGCCTTGCGCTCGCGCCAAGGTCCCCACTCGGGCTTGTGGTTATCGGCGCCGTCGCGCCACGCCCCGTCGGCGAGCTCGTGATCGTCGACCGTGGCGATGACCGGGTGGGCAGCGTGCAGGCGCTGCACGTCGGGATCGAGGCGGTACTGGGAGTAGCGACGGCGGTAGTCCTCCAACGTCACGCACTCGTGCAGCGGGTCGAAGGGGCGGCCGATGTCGGCGCCGGGGGTCTGGGTCGCCGGCGGGGTGTTCGACGCCTCGTAGATGTAGTCGCCGAGGTGGAGCAGGAAGTTGAGATCATCGCGGTCGGCGATGCGGGCGTAGGCGTTGAAGAACCCGGCGTTGAACTTGGCGCACGAGACCATGGCGAAGCGGAGGAGGTCGCTCCGCTCGGGCAACGTGCGGGTGCGCGCCACCGGCGAGCGCTCACCGGCGGACTCGAAGCCGTAGAAGTAGGTCGTGTCGGGCTCGAGGCCGGTGACGTCGATCGACACGGTGTGGTCGTGCTCCGCCTCGGCAACCGCGGTTCCCGACGCCACCACGTCGCCAAGCTCGGGATCGGTCGCCGTCACCCAGCCGGTAGCGGCGGGCGCGCCGTCGGGCGTGGTGACGCGGGTCCAGATGACCACGCGGTCGGTGAGCGGGTCACCGCTCGCCACCCCGTGCCGGAACAACCCCGCCTCGCTGGCCACGGCGGGAAGCTACGTCAGCAGGTTCCGTTGGCGCCGAAGTCTTGGGTCCAGTGGTTGTCGACCCGGGCAAAGCCGGCATGGTTGACCCAGGGATCGAGGATGCTGGCGACGTGGCCCGACGACCTCAACCAGTCGGCCAGCACCTCTTCGACGCTGCGCTGACCGGCGGCCACGTTCTCCGAGACCCTGTTCCACCGGACATAGCCGTGCCCGTTCGCCCGCGAGACGAAGGTCGATCCGTCGGAACCGACGTGGCCCATGAACCCGTGCGAGGCCATGTCCTGAGCCGTTTACAGCCCGCTTGTCGACAATGGCCGCGCAAGCGGGGCCGGGAACCGGGCGGCCAATCCGGGCGTTCTCGGGACGTGCAGCTGCGCCGGGCGCTCGTCGCAAGCGGAGGCCTGGCGCTGGCCGCGGCGCCGGCCGCATGCTCCGGCGACGACGGAACCGGCGGCCTCGAGTTCAGCGAGGCCCCGGTCGACGTCGGCGAGTACGACTACGTCAACGGCGTGGTCGCGTGGGAGGACGGCTTCGTCGCCGTCACCGCCAACGGCGTCGTCTTCCGGTCCCCCGACGGCAAGGCGTGGGACACGCTCGATGCCACAGGACTCGGCAATGACCCCGACGGCAACGACGAGAGCGCGGGCGAGACGGCGGTTGCCGGACTCGCCGCCGGCGACGGATTCCTGCTGGTGGCGGGGACCCGCGGCGGCCAGAGCGGCGACGACAAGGCACTGTTCATCCCGCTGGTCTGGCGCTCCGAGGACGGCGAGACGTGGCAGCAACTCGAGACGAGCGGCCTGACCGCGCGCTACCTCGACACGATCGTCACCCTCGACGGCGGCTTCCTCGCGTTCGGCACCGAGGACATCCCCCGGCCACCGGGTCTGCCCGAAGAGGATCTGGAGGACGAGGAAGAAGAGGAAGGAACGGGAGACGAGGTGCCGGCGAGCCCGACATGATCCCCGTCAGCTCGACCTGGCGTTCGGTTGACGGCGAGCAGTGGGAGCGCGTC
>JACDBD010000413.1 GCA_013695115.1 Actinomycetota bacterium
AGCGCCCACGCGAGCACGGTGGCGGTGGTGGTGCCGTCGCCGGCGACGTCGTCGGTCTTCTTGGCGACCTCCTTCACCAGCTCGGCGCCGATCTTCTCGTACGGGTCCTCGAGGTCGATCTCCTTGGCGATCGACACGCCGTCGTTGGTGATGGTGGGGGCGCCCCACTTCTTCTCCAGGACGACGTTGCGGCCCTTGGGGCCGAGGGTGACGCGCACTGCGTCGGCGAGCTTGTTCATGCCGGTCTCGAGCGACCGGCGGGCGTTCTCGGCGTAGGCGATCTGCTTGGGCATCTGGTCAGAACCCCCTGGGGAGCTGCGGTTCGGCGGGTCGGCGACCTTTAGCACTCAGGTCATCCGAGTGCTAATAGCTTGGCACTCTCCCCCCGAGACTGCAAGTTCGCGGCGGGGTCAGGTCACCGTGAAGCTGATCACCATCCCCTCCTTGAGGTGGACATGGCCCTCCTCTTCCTCGACCACGTTGCAGGCCAGCGTGTACTCGCCCGGGCTCAGCTCGAAGGTCCCGTCGCAGGTCTCGCCGGCCGGGAACGGCTCGATCTCGCCGACCAGGGCCCCGCCCAGGAGCCGGTCCTCGTCGAGGGCGCCCTCGTCGTCGAGCGGGAGGTCGGCGGCCGGGCCCCGGACGATCACAAGCTCGTGGGGCTCCTCGCCGGTGTTCTCGGCCACGAACGCGACGGGACCCGCGGAGGCGGTCGCGGTGCTGGGCACGATCGCCCACTCATTCAGCTCGACGTCGACGGTGATGGCGGCAGTGCTCATGTCGCCGACCGGCCGGCACTCGATCTCGCCGCCCTCGCCCGAGCCTGAACCCGAGCCGGACCCGGAGCCGCTGCCGGACCCGGAGCCACTGCCGGACCCGGACCCGGAACCGGATCCGCCGCCCACCTCGCGGACGCCGCCGCCGTCGTCGGCGCCGCATCCGGTGAACGCCGGCATCGCCAGCGCGACCAGGCCGACGGTCAGGACGGTACGAGTTCGCATGGTGGTGCCTCCCTGCGTTCGGGTTCGGGTTCGAGTTTCGGTTGGACCTGGGTCGATGGAGCCTGCCGTACCGAGCGCAGCCCGGTGAGCGCGAGGAGAAGGAGCGCGCCGTACCAGAGCGCCGAGAGCCCGGCGGTGCCCGCCGGGAGCCGGCCGTCGGGGAGCAGGTGTCGCGCCAGCCGGTAGACCGGGGCGGTGCTCGTCTCGAAGTCGTCGACGAGGGTGAGCCCGGCCAGACCCTCCACCACCAGCCACGCGAACGTGAGCGCGCCGAGCACGGCGCCGGCCGCGAGCCACGGCCGGACCGCTTCGACGCGCCCGGCCCACCAGGCGACCGCGAGCACGAGGCATGGGATCACGACCACCAGCTGGCGCCCGGGCCAGGCCCACTCGTGCATGGACAACGCGACGAACGTCGCGGTCAACCAGCCCGCCGTCAGCGGCGCGGCCAGCGCGCTCCAGCCCCGCGGGCGGCGGCGGACGAGGGCGGCGAACGCCGGCACCGCGAGCAGGAACGCCGGCTGCCACGCCGCCAGGCCGAAGCTCCGATCTACGAGCAGCCCCGTCAACCGGTGCGCCCGCCCCCCGTAGTCGGGGGCGAAACCGACGGCAGTGAACTCACCGTTCACGAAGTGGTCGCCGGCGGAATAGGCGGTCCACCCCCCGTACCACGCCTGGTGGGCGACGAGGTAGACGGCGGCGGCCGCGCCGAGGCCCACGGCGAAACCGGTGAGGGCGCGCCGGTCCCGGGGCCAGAGCCGGGATGCACCCACGGCGACGAGTGCGGCCGCGATCGGCAGGTACTTCACCGCCAGCCATGGCAGGCCAACGACGGCCACGCTCAGCAGCACGACGGCGCGCCGGTCGAGCGGGGCGGCGAGCGCGCCGATCGCGACGGTCACCGCCAGCGCGGCCGGCAGCTCGGGATAGACGTGCGTCCCGTACACCGCGAGCGGCGCCGCCAACGAGTACGTCGCGACCGCCAACACCGCCACCGAAAGCGGCACATCGAAGCGGCGTACCGCGACCCAGAGCATCGCCGCCGCCAACGCGCCCGCGGTCACGGCCAGCGCGAGCTTCGCTGCGATCCAGCCCCCGAGGAGCGTCGGGACCGCCAGGAGCGCGGGGAGCAGCGGGTCGTGGGGGCTCACTCGGCTCCCGTCGGACCGCAGCTCCTCCTGGAGCGGGAGCCCTGACTCGTGGAAGTCGCGGTGGCGCCCGGCGGCGCGCTCGTCGCGCACGTCGAGGCTGTGGTCCTCACCGAGGCTGAGCGCGGTCAGCAAGTACTGGGGTTCGTCGGCGGTGGTGCGCTCGCCGTCGGTCGCCCGCACCGCGGTGAGCGGCGCGGTCCACACCACCACGCCCGCACCGAGGAGGAGCATCGCCTTCGTCAGCCGGCTCATGCGTCGAGACGTTCCAGGCGCCGGATCGTGAGCAGCCAGGTCAGGACGCCCGAGAGGGCGACCAGCGCGAGCGCGCTGAGCCCGGCGCGGGCGAAGTAAGCGCTCTCGGTCGCGCTCCAGATGCGGGTGGCGAGGGTGTCGAAGCCGGTGGGCGCGAGCAGCAGGGTCGCGGGCAGCTCCTTCATCGTCGACAGCAGCACCAGCCCGGCGCCGGCGCCCAGGCCCGGCAGCATCAGCGGCAGGTCCACCGTGCGCAGCCGGCGCCACCGACCCGACCCGAGCGAACGGGCGGCGTCACCCAACCGGCGGGGCACGCCGCTCACCGCGACCTGGGACGCCCGCATCGCCTGGGCGCCGAAGTGCACCACGTACGCGAACACTAGGAGCGGGAACGTCTGGTAGAGGCCGCCGACCAGAGGCGCCCGCAGCACCCAGAAGACGACCGCCAGCGCGATGACCAGCCCCGGCAGCGCGAAGCCGGCGACCACGAGCGCGTTGGCCACCGCGCCCACCCGGCTCTGGTGCCGGGTCGTCAGGTACGCCACCGGCAGCACGACGGCGACGGCGACGACCGCGGTCACGACGGCGATGCCGCCGGTATTGAGCAGGGGCTGCCACAGGTCCGACCACTCGACGCCTCGGGCGGCGCGGTCCTCGCCGAGGCCGCGCAGGGTCCACTGCGCCAACACCGCGACCGGGGCCACGAGCGCGATGCCCACGACGCCGACGACGAGGGCGAGCGCCGGCGCTTTCCATACCCCGAGCGGCGCCTGGAGCGGCCGCCGCCCCGCCGCCACCGCCTCGGTGTTGACCCGCCGGCGCGACAGGCCGCGCTCCGACATCACCACCACCAGCGCGACCACGGCCAGCAGGAGCCCGAGCGCGAGCGCGGTGGGCGGGTCGAACAGCCGAGCCGACTCGATGCGGACGGTCAGGGTGTCGTAGCGCAGCAGCGAGACCGCGCCGAAGTCGCTGATGACGTAGAGGAAGACGAGCAACGCCCCCGCCGCGATCGCGCCAGTCGCCTGCGGGAGCACGAGCGACCGGAACACCTGCGCCGGCGACCGTCCCAGCGACCGGCCGGTCTCCTCGAGTGACGGCGGGAGCGCCGAGAGGCGCGCCGCCACCGGCAGGTACACGTACGGGTACGACAGGAGCGTGAGGGTCGCGAACGCGGCCCAGTAGCCCCGGACGGGGGGGAGCGCGTCGAAGCCGAAGAGCTCGTCGAGCAGGCCACCGCGCGCAAAGGCGGCGATGAGCGCGAGGGCGCCGACGAACGACGGGATAACAAGCGGCAGCGCCACCAGCACCCGGAAGAGCCGGCGCAGGGGGAGGTCGGTGCGCATGACCAACCAGGCGAGGGTGGTGCCGAGGAGGGCGCAGGCAACCGCGGTGGTCGCAGCCAGGAGCAGCGTCCGCGTGAGCGGCCCGAGGGCGGTCTCCGAGCGCAGCACCTCGGGCGCGCCGCCCTCCTGGGCGGTCCGCACGACGAGGTACACGAGCGGTCCGGCGAAGGCGGCCGCGACCACCAGGCTGACCGCGGCCAGTGAAGCCGGGGCTCGGCTCCGGAAGCGACGGGCGGGCGGAGCGGGAGGAAGCGGCGTCGGAGTGACGGGGCGGTCGGCGACAGTGGCGGTCGTCATCGCGGCGTCAGCCCTGCTCGAGGCCGCTCTGCTCGATGAGGTCCTTCGTGCGGATCAGCTGGCCGCCCAGGCTGCTGAGGTCGAGGCTGGGCGACTCGATCTCGGACAGGCTCGGCAGGTCCTCGATCACGGGCTCGATGCCGGCCGCCAGCGGGTACTCCAGCGTCTCCCGAGCGTAGAACTCCTGCGCCTTGCGAGAGAGGAGGAAGCGCACGAGACGTGCCCCATCCTCCTGGCGGTCGCCGGCGGTGTCGAGCACGGCCGCCGCGGTCACCAGCACCAGGCTCCCGATATCGCCGTTCGGGAACAGGTAGTTCGCGCTGGGAGCGTCGGGGTCCTCGGCCAGGACTTCTTCGTTGTAGTAGTGGTTCACGAGCCCGAACGGGATCTCTCCCCGACCGACCGCCTCCACGATGGCGATGTTGTTGGCGTAGGTGGGTGCGCGGTTGGCCTCCATCCCTTCGAGCCAGGCGAACGTCCGGTCGTCGCCGGCGAGCTCGCGCATAGCGGTGACGAAGTCCTGGAACGACGCGTTCGTCGGCGCGATTGCGACGTCGCCCTCGTAGCGCGGGTCAGTGAGGTCGAAGACCGACTGCGGAAGATCCGATGGGCTCACCGCATCGGTGTTGTAGACGAGCACGCGCACGCGGCCGGAGATGCCGACCCAACGACCGTCGCCGGAGCGGAACCGCGGCTCGACCTGGTCGAGCGCCTTGACGGGGAGTTGCTCGAGCCGACCGCCGGCGTCGAGGAATCCGACGGCGCCCGGGCTCTGGGAGAGGAAGACGTCGGCCGGGGAGCGGTCGCCCTCCTCGTCGATGAGGAGGGCGAGGTCGGCCGAGTCGCCGTAGCGGACGTCGATCCCGATCCCGGTCTCGTCGGAGAAATCCTCGAGCAGCGGGGTGATCAGCTCCTCTTGGCGGCCCGAATAGATGGTGAGGCGGTCACCACCCCCGCTCGTCGAACAGCTTGCGAGGCCGGCCGTCAGCACAGCGGCGGCGAGCAGCGCGGCGACGCCCCGACGGAGCATGGCCGTGAGCCTGACACGACCCCGGACGCTTGTAAAGTTGACCTAACCTTACCTATTGCCTCGCTCGCGGCGGGCCCGGATACCCGGCCCGCGGCCGCTCACTCGGACGCCAGGTCAGGTGTCAGCTCGTTGAGCGTGCCGCTTACGCGGAACGCGATGACCTCGCCGGTCACCGCCACCGAGACCCGGTCCCCGGGCTCGAACGCCCGGACGGGGCCCATCCGCGAGCGGACTCGCGCGCCGTCCTCCAACCCGACCTCCACCAGCTGGTCGTGGCCGAAGTAGGTGATGCCGCGCACGACGCCCTGGCCGGCACCGTCGAGGCGCAGGCTGACCCGCTCGGGGCGGAGCGCGACCGCGACGTCGCCGGAGAGGTCGCCGTTCGTCGTGGGCAACCGGCCCACCGCGGTCGTCACCGCGTCGCCGTCGGCCCGTCCCGGGAGCAGGTCGGCGTCACCCACGAACGTGGCGACGAAGCGGTCGGTGGGATGCGCGTAGAGCGTGCCGGGCTCGTCGACCTGGAGCACGCGCCCGGCACGCATCACCGCGATGCGGTCGGCGAGGCTGAGCGCCTCCTCCTGGTCGTGGGTCACGAACACCGCGGTCGCGGCCGCGTCGCACAGGATGGCCCGGACCTCGCCTCGCACCCGCACCCGGAGCGCGGCGTCCAGGTTCGAGAACGGCTCGTCCAGCAGGATCAGCGCAGGCTCGGGCGCCAGCGCCCGAGCGATCGCCACCCGTTGCTGCTGGCCGCCCGACAGCTCGTGGGGCAGGCGGGCCGCCTCCCCGGTCAGGCCGACGAGGTCGAGCATCTCGGCGACGCGGGCGTCGCGCGCGTTCCGGTCGCGGACCCCATACCCGACGTTATGGCCGACGGTCAGGTGCGGAAAGAGGGCGTAGTCCTGGAACACGACGCCGACGCGGCGCCGCTCGGGGGCGACGAAGCGGTCCGACCCCGCCACCTCCTCGCCGTCGAGCACGATGCGCCCGGCGTCGGGCCGCTCGAACCCGGCGACGAGCCGCAGCGTCGTCGTCTTCCCGCACCCACTGGGCCCGAGGAGGGCAAGGACCTCGCCCTCGCGGACGTCGAGGTCGACGCGGTCGACGGCTCGCACCGCCCCGAAGTCCTTGGTGAGCTCGCGCAACTCGACGATCGTGCGCACGAATACTTAGGGTAGCCTTACCTCCGTGGCGGAGATGCACGACACCACCGAGGAGTACCTCGAGACCATCCTCGCCATCGAAGAGGAGGGCATCCCCCCGCTGCGCGCCCGGCTGGTCGAGCGCCTCGGGCTCTCCGCCGCCGCGGTCTCGGAGACCGTGAACCGGCTGGCCGCCCTGGGGTACACGGAGCTCCGGGACGACCGCACGATCCGCCTGACTGACAAGGGGCGCCAGCTCGCCACCACCGTCGTGCGCCGGCACCGGCTGGCCGAGCGACTGCTCACCGACGTCATCGGGCTGGAGTGGGAGAAGGTGCACCGCGAGGCGGCCCGCTGGGAGCACGCGATCTCGGCCGACGTGGAGGAGAAGCTCGTCGAGCTGCTCGGCGACCCCGTGACCTGTCCGCACGGCAATCCGATCCCGGGCTCACGGAGAACGGCCAAAGCCACGCCGACCGTTCAGCTGGCGGCGGCCGAACCTGGTCGGGTGACGATCGCCCGCATCAGCGAGAAGCTCGAGCTCAACGACGACGGGCTGACGCTGCTCGCCCGCGCCCGCCTCATCCCGGGTGCGACCGCCACCGTCATCGAGCGGGGTGATGGCGGGGTCAAGGTGAAGACGTCGGCGGGCGAGCACACCGTCCCATCTGACGTCGCCGAGCAGATGTACGTCGCTACCGGCTCCTAGCTCTCCTCAGCTGTCGTTGGGGAGGCGGCGCGCCCACCGCCTCCAGATCGCGGCGTACTCCTGCTCCAGCCGGTCGAGCCCGGCCTCGAGGGCGCTCACGTTCTCGTCCTCGGGCTCCTTGCCCCGAGCGCGTTTCAACGCCCACGAGATCGGGATCTGGCGCCGGATCTCCTCGATCTGCGCGTAGGTGGTCTCGGCCTCCTCCATGGCGGCGTCGTCGCGCACGCCCAGCGCCCGGCGCACCAATGCATAGGCGGCCGGCTCGATCCGATCCGGCCCGAGCACGCCGCCCATTCGGTCGTCGAGGAGGAACAGCTGGCGGTGGAGGCGGCGCACGGTGCGACCGGCGGAGCGCCGGTCGACCTCGGCGATGTCGGCGTACTTGCGGACCGCGAGCCGATGGGCGTGGTCCTGGCGGAGCCGGTGGGCCAGCCCTCGGTGGTCGGCGATCGCGTCCTCGTGGTTGTCGAGGAACAGCGCGACGACCTGATCAAGCCCGGAGGCTCCCGTCACCCGCCCGCCACCGCGGGGACGATGCTGACGGTCTGGCCGTCGGTGACCGCGGTGTCGAGACCCTGGAGGAACCGGATGTCCTCGTCGGCGACGAAAACATTCACGAACCGCCGCAGCTCTCCGCTGTCGTCGTGGAGGCGCTCGGCGAAGCCGGGATGGCGCTCCTCGAGCGCCCCGAGGATCTCGGCCACGGTCTTGCCCTCGACCTGGATCTCGGACGCGCCGCCGGCGAGCTCGCGCAGCTGGGTTGGTATCCGCACCGTGACAGCCACTGTTGCTACTCCTCGTCGATGTGATCTGGGTCGAACGCCTCGTGGAAGGCGTCGATGGTGGGACGGATCGTCGCGGTCGGTTCCGCCTCGACCGCGTCGAGCGTCTTGAGTCCCAAGCCGGTGATGTAGAGGACGACCCGCTCGTCGGGCGTCACGACACCCTCGTCGGCGAGGCGTTTGAGCGAGGCGACGGTGACGCCGCCGGCGGTCTCGGCGAAGATGCCCTCGGTGCGGGCGAGCAGCCGGATCCCCTCGACGACCTCGCCGTCGCTGACCGCGGCGAGGCCGCCTTCGGTCTGGCGGACCGCATCGAGGGCAAAGTAGCCGTCGGCGGGGTTTCCGATCGCCAGCGACTTGGCGATCGTGTCCGGCTTGACCGGGCGGATCGTGTCGGACCCCTCGCGCCAGGCGGTGGCGACCGGCGAACATCCGAGTGCCTGCGCGCCCGAGACCCGCACGTTCGGGGCGTGGTCGAGCAGGCCGACCTGGTGCAGCTCGTCGAACCCCTTGCGGATCTTCGTGAGCAACGAGCCGCTCGCGACAGGAACCACGACGTGGTCGGGCGTCTCCCACCCGAGCTGCTCGGCGGTCTCGTACGCGAGCGTCTTCGACCCCTCGGCGTAGAACGGCCGCACGTTGACGTTCACGAACGCCCACCGATACGTGCCCGCGAGCTCGGCGCACAGCCGGTTGACGTCGTCATAGTTCCCCTCGATGGCGACGACATTCCCGCCGTACACCGCGGTCGTGACGACTTTGGCCCGCTCCAGGTTCGACGGAATGAACACGAAGCTCCGCAGCCCCGCCCGGGCGGCGTGAGCCGCGACGGAGTTGGCGAGGTTCCCAGTCGACGCGCACGCCGCCGTCTTGAACCCGAACTCGAGCGCCTTCGACAGCGCGACCGACGCGACCCGATCCTTGAACGAGTTGGTGGGGTTGAGCGTGTCGTTCTTCACCCACACCTCTCCCAGCCCGAGAGCAGCAGCGAGGCGGTCGGCCCGGACGAGGGGCGTGAAGCCCGCGCCCAGGTCGACGGCGTGGCCCCGGTCGACCGGCAGGAGGTCGGCGTAGCGCCAGATGCTGGCGGGACCGGCCGCGATTTGCTCGCGGCTGACCGCGGCGGCGACCGCGGCGTAGTCGTACGTGACCTCGAGCGGGCCGAAGCACCACTCGCACGTGTACACCGGGGCAATCTCGTACTCGCGCCCGCATTCCCGGCACCGAAGTCCTTGGACGTGCGCCATGTTCCTCCTCTGTACCCGAGCCATCCGGGCCCGGGCTCCTCGACGCGCTCTCGAGCGCCTCGAGCGGAGGAACCGCTCCGAAGCTGCTCATCGTTCAGGCATTGGCACCTGGTCTCGCCTCTGGCGGAGGCGGTGGCTGGTTGCCGCGGCGTCGTCGGGCCTGTCCCTCGGCCGCTCTTGATGAGCGCGTACCGGGGACAAGATACCACCGGGAGCGCGTTTCGGCCGCTCGAACCGTGCATAGGCTCGCGGCGTGCGTTCGTTCCGGGACAAGGAAAGGGCGGGGCTGCTGGCCCGGGCGAAGGCCCGCGAGGGCCTCACCGTTTCGGTGTGCATCCCGGCGCGGGACGAGGAGGCGACCCTCGGCGAGATCGTCACCACCATCCGCCGCGAGCTCGTGGAGGCCGTGCCGCTCGTCGACGAGGTCGTTGTGCTCGACGACGGCTCGCTCGACGCGACGGCGCGGGTCGCCGCCCGCGCCGGCGCACGCGTGTGGGCGGTCGACCAGGTGCCCGACGGGCTGCCCCCCGGTTCCGGGAAGGGCAACGCGCTCTGGAAGTCGCTGTTCGTCGCCGAGGGCGCCATCATCTGTTTCCTCGACGCCGACGTGCGGAACTTCGGGTCGCACTTCGTCTCGAGGCTCGTCGAGCCCCTGGTGGCGCGACCCGCGGTCGGCATGGTGAAGAGCTACTACCGCCGTCCGCTCTACGGCGAGCCCACCGGTGGCGGGCGCGTCACCGAGTTGATGGCGCGGCCGCTGCTCTCCCGGCTGTTCCCGGAGCTGGCCCACTTCGTGCAACCGCTCTCCGGTGAGTACGCGGCGCGGCGGGAGGTGCTGGAAGCGGTCCCGTTCGTGCAGGGATGGGGCGTGGAGGTCGGACTGCTCATCGACGTGGCCGAGCGCTTCGGGATCGACGCGATCGTCCAGGCCGACCTGGGTGCGCGCGAGCACCGCAACCGCCCGCTCGACGATCTCGGCCTGCAAGCTCTCGCGATCCTGGTCACCGGCCTGCGTCGGGCCGGCCTCGACCATGGCCAATCGGATGGCGCGGCCGAGCTCGTCCGCTTCGGCGCTGCGCTCCAGCCCGAGCGCGCCGCGGTCGAGGTGCGCGAGCGACCGCCGATGCTCACGGTGCCGGCGTACGTCGCCAAGTTCGGCCGCGAGCTCTCCGCCTAGAGCTACTCACCGAGGGCGCGGCGGCCGGCCTCAAGCGCGGCCTCTTCCACCAGGACGGCGGCCCGCGAGAACGCCTCGCCCGCCTGCCACACCCGTTCGGTCAGCGCGAGCACGTGCACGTCGCCGAGCACCGAGAGCTCCTCGCGGGCATCGTCGGTGACCTGTCCCGCGATCACGGCGCGGTGGGCAATCCCCTCCTCGGCCGCCCACTCGAGGACGCCGCCCACGACCTTGCCCTCGAAGCTCGTGCGGTCGACCTTGCCCTCGCCGGTCACGACGAGGTCGACGTCTTCGAGCGCGTCTTCGAGTCCGGCCGCCTGCGCCACCACCTCGAAGCCGGGTTCGAGCGTCGCGCCGATGGCGGCGAGTCCGCCGGCGAGACCGCCGGCGGCTCCGCCCCCGTCGAGCTCGGTCACGTCGACGCCGGTGCGGCGCTCGTACTCCTCGGCCAGACGCCGGAGCCGGCGCGTCAGCAGGGACACCTGCGCTTCGGTCGCGCCTTTCTGGGGCGCGTAGACCGTGGCCGCGTCGAGGAACCTCGTGGCCACGTCGCAGGCGATGGTCACTCGGAGCCCGCCCAGCGACCAGCCGAGCGCGTCCACGGCGCCGAGCCCGCCATCCGTCGTCGCGCTCCCTCCGACACCGACGATGATGCGGCGAGCGCCGCCGCGGGCGGCCGTCGCGATGAGCTCACCCGTCCCCCGGGTGCTGGCGCGCAAGGGATCGTTGCGTCCGGCGACGAGATCGAGGCCGCTGGCGCGCGCCATCTCGACCACCGCGGTCCCGTCGGGCAGGAGCGCCCACTCGGCCTCGACCGGCTCACCCAACGGTCCGGTCACCCGCGCCGTCCGGATCGAGCCGCCCCGGGCAGCTACGAGCGCGTCGAGCGTTCCCTCGCCGCCGTCGGCCACCGGGAGCCGGCGCACCTCGGCGAAGCCCGCCGCGGCCAGACCCGCGGCCATGGCATTGGCCGCCTCGGCGGCGGTGAGCGTCCCGCGGAACTTGTCAGGACACGCTAGGGCGGTGGGCACGCTGGATAGATTGCACCGAATGCTCGAACGCGTCCCGTTGCTCGAGAAGGACCTCGACGCCTACAGCGAGATCGTCGGCACGGAGGTCGTCGCCCGCATCCGCGAGCTGGCCGAGCCCTTGCGCGGTGCCCGTGTTCTCCATGTCAACGCCACCGCCTACGGCGGCGGGGTCGCAGAGCTGCTCGCCACCCACGTACCCCTCTTGCGGAGCGCCGGCCTCGCAGCCGACTGGCAGGTGATCCGCGGGAGCGACGAGTTCTTCAAGGTCACCAAGTCGGTCCACAACGCGCTCCAAGGAGGCGACGTCGAGTGGACGCGAACCATGGAGGCCGCCTACCTGGAGAATGTGCTCGACAACGCCCTCAGGCTCGAAGGTGCGTTCGACTTCGTCGTCGTCCACGATCCCCAGCCGGCCGCCCTACGCAGCTTCGTACGTGACCGCACCCTCAGGCACGAGGGGACGAAGTGGATCTGGCGCGGCCACATCGACCTCACCGACGCCGATCCCAAGGTGTGGGAGTTCTACCGGCCATTCGTCGAGCTTCACGATGCCGCGGTGTTCACCATGCCGGAGTTCGTGCCCGACACACTCGAGCTGGAGCCACTCGTGGCCCCGCCGTGCATCGATCCACTGTCGGTGAAGAACCTCGACCTACCCCGGCCCTTCGGCGAGGAGCTGTGCAAGCAATACGGGGTCGACGTGCGCCGTCCTTTCGTCTGTCAGGTGAGCCGTTACGACCCCTGGAAGGATCCGATCGGCGTGATCGACGCGTTCCGGATCGTGCGCGAGAAGGTGACTGACGCGCAGTTGGTACTGGCCGGGTCCATGGCTACCGACGACCCCGAGGGCTTCCAAGTGTGGGAGGAAGTCCAGCAGGCGCGCGCTGACGACCCCGACATCCACCTCCTCTCGAACATCCAGCAAGTGGGGAACGTGCAGATCAACGCGTTCCAACGGCTGGCCGCCGTCGTTATCCAGAAGTCGATACGTGAGGGCTTCGGACTGACGGTGTCGGAGGCGCTCTGGAAGGGCCGCCCGGTTGTCGGCGGACGCGCCGGCGGCATCGTGCTCCAGATCCGCGACGGCTACGACGGCTACCTCGTCGACTCGGTCGAGGAGTGCGCCGCCCGCACGATCGATCTGCTGGCCGACCCGGTCGGTGCCGACGCCATGGGCGCCCAGGGTCGCGAGCACGTGCGACAGAACTTCCTCTGCACCCGCGAGCTCGAGGACTGGCTGCGGCTGTTCACGCAGCTCCGGGCCTGAATGCTCGTCGCGTCGCACCGCGGACCGAGCAGCTTCAGCGAGGCCGAAGACGGATCGTTCACGGTTCGGCGCGGTGCGGGAGGCGTCGTGAGCGCGCTCGAGCCGCTGCTGACCCGACCGGGCAACGAAACCCCCGCCACCTGGGTCGCGGCGGCGATAGGCGACGGTGATCGCGCCGCCGTGCGCGCCGGCGCCGCGACGGTCCCGGACCTCGACCTCCACCTGCTCGAGCTCGACCCGCACGCTCACCGGCTGCATTACGACCTGGTGTCCAACGCGGTGCTGTGGTTCCTCCACCACGGCCTGTTCGATCTCCCCCGCCGACCGAGATTCGACACCCGATTTCGGGAGGCATGGGACGCCTACACCGCTGTCAACCGCGCCTTCGCCGACCACATCTCGGCGTGCGCGCCGTCCGAAGAGGTCGTGCTGGTGCAGGACTACCACCTCGCGCTCGTGCCCGGGTTCCTGCGCGCGTCCCGCCCCGACCTGCGCGTCACGCACTTCAACCACACGCCCTTCTGCGGGCCCACGTCGATCCGGGTGCTTCCCGACGCGGTCTCCAGCTCGATCTGCGAGTCGATGGCATCCGTCCCTTCGGGCTTCCACACCGCCCGCTGGGCGCGGGCCTACGAAGCGTCCGCGCACGAGGTACTGGGCGCCGACCGCCCGGTCGCGCCCGCCTTCGTCGCGTCGCTCGGGCCCGACGCCGACGATCTCGCCGCGACCGCGGCTTCACCCGAAGCGGCGGTGGCCGCCCGGACCCTCGAGGAGCAAGTCGGCGACCGCTCGCTCATCGTGCGCACCGACCGCGTCGAACCTTCGAAGAACATCGTGCGGGGGTTTCTCGCCTACGACCTGATGCTGTCGGAGCACCCCGAATGGCAGGAGCGCGTGACCTTCGTCGCGTTGGTCTACGCGTCCCGCGAAGGCCTACCCGAGTACCTCGCCTACCGCCAGGAGGTCGAGCAGGCCGCGGCGCGCGTCAACGAGCGCTGGGGACGCAGCGACTGGCAGCCGGTCGTCCTCGACACCCGGGACGACCACGCCCGCAGCATCGCCGGGCTGCTCCGCTACGACGTCCTCCTGGTGAACCCGATCAAGGACGGGCTCAACCTGGTCGCCAAGGAAGGTCCCCTCGTCAACCGACGCGACGGTGTGGTCTGTCTGTCACGGGAGGCGGGGGCGTTCGACGAACTGCGCGACGGGGTGGTGGCCGTCCACCCGTACGACCTCGCGCAGACCGCGTCGGCCCTTCAGGCCGCGCTCACGATGCCCGACGACGAACGGCGCGGCCGCGCCGCCCGTCTGCGATCGCTGGCGGCGGCCCGCACCCCGGCCGACTGGCTGAACGACCAGATCCGCGCCGCCGGCGGCTAACCGACTTCCTGGATCGCGCTCGCTTCGCTCGCCGCTCCCGCGCAACCCTGACTGTCCGGGGGCCGGGGAACCCGGCCCCCTCGTGGGCGGCCGGCGGGTCCTATCCCACCTCCGCGGCCAGCGCCTCGAGCAGAGCGGCCAGCGCTTCGGGACCGTCGACCACGATGTCGGATCGCGCCAGAAGCTCGGGGGGCGATTCGTCCGACGCCACCGCGATGCGGACCGCGTGTGTGAGCCGTCCCGCGTTCACCACCCGGTCGAGGGCGTCGAAGGCGGGGAGGTCGCCCCGATCGTCACCGGCGTAGCCGGCGGCGAAGAAGCCGGGCGCGAGCAGCGACTCGACCGCGGTCCCTTTGTCGACCGGAACCGGCGGCCGCAGCTCGCGGGCCATGCGGGTCGCATAGGTCACCAGGCCGTGGCGACGCGCCAGATCCTCGAGAAAAGCTGCCGCCTCGGCGTCACGCTCGGGCGCGGTCCGCCAGTGCACGGTGACCGCGACCCCCGCCTTCCGCTCGACGAGCAACCCGGGGAGCTCGCGCTCGGCCTCGTCGGCGGCGGCCGCCACCGCGTCGACGTACGGGGCCACGCGCTCGTCGACCACGGTCCGGCCGTCGACCCGGCGCTCGAGGCCGTACTGCCCGACGAGTTCAACCCCGTCGAGCGCGAGCGCGTCGGCGAGCACGTCCGGTGGGGCTTGGCTCCTCACGGCGCGGGCGTAGGCGGCCAGGGTGACGGTGCGGGCGGGGATCATGACGAGATCGTCCTTCGGGGTGCCGGTGCGGCGTACTCGTCCACGGCAGCCGCGTTCTCTGCGCCGTCCCGAAGGGCGTT
>JACDBD010000006.1 GCA_013695115.1 Actinomycetota bacterium
CAGCCGGACCAGCCGGGCGCGCAGCAACGGTGGCGCGGCCAGCGTGGTCGCGAGGACGACAACGAGGAGCGCAGCGTAGAGGTTCTCGGTGAGGACGCCCTCCCGAAGACCGATCGTGGCGAAGATCAGCCCCACCTCGCCCCGGGGCAGCATGCCCAGCCCGATGAGCCAGCGGTCGCCGGCCGATCTGGTGGCGCCGAGCGCGGCGACGAGCTTGCCGGCGACGCCGACGGCCAGCAGCGCGCCGGCGATGCCAAGGACGGCCGGACGGGCGAAGGCTCCGATTTCGGCGTCGATCCCGATCTGGAGGAAGAAGACCGGGATGAACAGATGCCCCACGGGCGCGAGCTCGCGCCGGATGCGATCGGACTGGTCGCTCCCGCTGAGCGCGAGCCCGGCGACGAAGGCGCCGACGATCGGCGCGAGTCGCGCCACCTCGGCCAGCTCGGCGAATGCGAGGGCGAACGCGAGCGCCAGGGCGACGAGCGTCCCCGCCGACCGGGCGCGCCGGTGTACGAAGGAGAAGAGTGGCGGGGCGAATCGGGTGCCGAACACCGCGGTCACGACGAGGAAGCCGACTGCGAGCGCCACGATCCCGGCGACCGCGAGAACCGAGACCGAACCTTCGGACACCAGCCGTACGACCACGGTCAGGATGACCAGGCCGAGCACGTCGTCGGCGACCGCGGCCCCGAGCACGGTGCGCGCCTCGGCCCTCCCGAGCACTCGGAGATCGCTGAACACGCGGGCGGTGATCCCGACGCTGGTGGCGCACAGCGCCGCGCCGAGAAAGAGCGCGGTGTTGCGGTCGTGCCCGAAGGCAGCCGCTACGCCGGCGCCCGCGGCCATCGGGGCGGCGATCCCGATGACCGCGACTGCGAGCGAGGCGCGGCCGACCGAGCCCAGCCCGGCGAGGTTCATCTGGAGGCCGACCTCGAGCAGGAGGAGGATGACCCCGATCTCGCCCAGGACGCGCAGGGTCGCGTCGCCGCCGACCAGGCCGAGGACCGAGGGCCCGACCACGATCCCGGCGAGGATCTCCCCCACGACCGTCGGGAAGCGCAGCCGCTCGGCGACCTCGGCCGCGAGCTTGGCGGCCAGCAGCACCACCAGGATGTCGAAGAGAACGTCGGTCACGGTTACGTCGGCCAGCGCGCTCCGTCCCCCTGATCGGCCCCCCGGTCGGCGACGGCCTGGAGGAGATAGCCCCGGGCCCGCACCGTCCGCACCCCCAGCCCCAGCGGCACGATCCGCCGCCGCAGGCGCGACATGTGGACGTCGAGCGCGTTGCGCGTGGGCCGCTGCTCCGGCCATGCCCTCCGGGTGAGCGTGTCCCGGCCGACGACCGCTCCGAACCGCTCGACGAGCGCGGTGGCCACGGTGCGCTCGATCGGCGGGAGGTCGACCCACCGGCCCCGGAAGCGCAGCAGGCCGTCATCGTCGATTTCAGGATGGAGGCCGTGGTGCTCGGCCCGGGCGGTGAGGGCATTCACGCGCGCCCGCAGCTCGCGCTCGTCGACCGGCACGCGCACCCAGTCCTCGAGGCAGTCGTCGGACAGGGGTGGCTCCCGCCCCGCCTCGACGAACAGCAGGCGGGGCGCGCCCGTCTCCCGGAGCTGGAGCAGCCGGTCCTCTTCGTCCGGCCACCGCACCATCACTACTGCCCCGCCCGCTGCGGTCCGGGCCATCCTCGATAGGGCTGGCCGGCCCGCGGGCGCTCGCTCGGACGCCACGTCGTCCTCGCTCAAGTTGACCGTGCCGCTATCACTACAAAAGACGGTAGGGGTGACGCGTTTCGGGGCTGTTTCGGAGCGGTGAACGGTGCGTGTGGTCAGGTCGGTGCGAGGTCGCCGGTGATGCGATCGAGCAGGGCGGCCTCGAGCTGCGCCAGCACCCGCCGGTCACTGATTTTGGCGCCGGTCGCATCCCGCACGTAGAAGACGTCCACCACCCGGTCGCCCAAGGTGGCGACCTTGGCGAGGGACACATCGAGCGCGAGCCCGGCGAAGACCGAGGTCACGCGGGCGAGCAACCCGACGTCGTCAGGGGCGTGCACCTCGACCACGGTGGCGAAGTCCGACGCTTCGAGGTCGATCCGCACGTCGACGCCGTCGGCATCCGGACCCTGGGGGGCGCTGCGGTAGCGGCGGGCCCGGTCGACGAGCCGCTCCTCGAGCGGGAGCTCACCACGAAGGGCCTCGTCGAGGGTGGCGACGACCTCGTCACGACCCTCGCGGTCGGCCAGCCGGCCGAACCGGTCCACCCCCGTGAACACCTCGAGCGCCATGCCGGCGCGATGGCTGTAGCCGGTCGCGTCGCGAATGTCGAAGCCCGACAGCGCGAGCACCCCGGCCACGGTCGACAGCAGTCCGGTGCGGTCGGGTGCGACGACGGTGCACTCCAGCCGGCCGTCGGCGAGATCGGCCCACTCGACCGCCAGGAACCCGACTTCCAGCAGGGCGCGGTGATGGGCGGTGACGTCGGGCTCGAACGCAGTCGTGTAGGCCGCCGGCATCGCGTCGAGGAACGCCTCGGCGTCGTCCGGGCCGATCAACTCGGCGAGCGCGGCGCGACGCTCGGCCGCGAGCGGGGAGACAACGACGCCCCGCTCGAGGAGGGCGTCGGTCTTGACGAACAGCTCGCGCACGAGCGCGGCCTTGGTCGGGCTCCACGCCGCCGGGCCCGTCGCCCGCGAGTCGCCGACGGTGAGGACGTACAGGAGATCGAGGCGTTCGGCGTCGCCGACCGCCCGCCCGAACCGGGTGACCGCCGCCTCCTCCGAGAGGTCGCGCCGGGTCGCGGTCTGGGCGAGCAGGAGGTGGTGGCGCACGAGCCACGCCAGCGTCCCGACATCCGCCTCCTCCAGTCCGATGCGGCTCCCGACCGCGCGTGCGATCTCGGCGCCGGCGGCCGAGTGGTCACCGGGAAGGCCCTTGCCGACGTCGTGGAGGAGCGCGCCCAGCAGCAGCAGGTCGGCGCGGGCGCGGCGGGCGATGTCGCCTTCGAGCCCGGGTTCGGTGAGCAGGGCGGCGCACTCGGCCACCGCTTCGAGCAGGTGCCGGTCGACAGTGAAGCGGTGATAGGCGTTGCGCTGGGGCAGCGACCGGACGTGCGCCCATTCGGGCAGCAGCCGCTCGAGCACACCCACGTGGTCGAGCGCCTCGAGCGCCGGGATTGCCCGGCGACCCGAGCGCAGGAGCTGCACGAAGGCATCGCGCTCCTCGGGCCCCCAATGCGGATCGCCTAGCTCCACCCGGAACCGCTCGAGCTCGGTCCGGTCGATGTCGGCCTCCCGGTCGGCAGCGGCGTTGGCCGCGCGCAGGACGAGCGCGGCCTCGATGGTCGCGTCCGGCGCGAGCTGCACC
>JACDBD010000035.1 GCA_013695115.1 Actinomycetota bacterium
ATCTACGCGCCGTTGGCCCACCGGCTCGGCATCGCCGACGTCAAGTGGCAGCTCGAAGACCTGGCGTTCGCGGTTCTCCACCCGAAGCGCTACGCCGAGATCGAGCAGATGGTGGCGGTGCAGTCGCCCCAGCGCGACGAGTACCTCCAGCTCGTGGTGGACGAGCTGCGCGCCCGCCTGGCCGAGCTCGGCATCGCCGGCGAGGTGAGCGGCCGCCCGAAGCACTACTGGTCGATCTACGAGAAGATGGTCGTGCGGGGCAAGGAGCTCGACGACGTGCAGGACCTCGTCGGGGTGCGCGTCATCGTCGACTCGGTGAAGGACTGCTACGGCGCGCTCGGCTCGATCCACGCCATGTGGAAGCCGGTACAGGGGCGGTTCAAGGACTACATCGCCATGCCCAAGTTCAACCTCTACCAGTCGCTCCACACGACGGTGGTCGCGCCCGAGGGGAAGCCGGTGGAGGTGCAGATCCGCACCGAGGAGATGCACCGCCGAGCCGAGTACGGCATCGCCGCCCACTGGGGCTACAAGGAGCAGACCTCACCGGCGGAGGACCTGGCCTGGCTCCAGCGGATGGTCGACTGGCAGCAGGAGACCTCTGACCCGACCGAGTTCATGGAGTCGCTGAAGATCGATCTCGAGCAGGACGAGGTCTTCGTGTTCACGCCCAAGGGGAAGGTGATCACCCTGCCCACCGGCGCGACCGCCATCGACTTCGCCTACGCGATCCACACCGAGGTCGGTCACCGCTGCATCGGCGCCCGGGTGAACGGTCGGCTGGTCCCGCTCGACTCGGCGCTGGGGTCGGGCGACACCGTGGAGATCTTCACCAGCAAGGTCGCGGGTGCCGGCCCCAGCCGCGACTGGCTCCAGTTCGTGCACACCCCCCGAGCGCGCTCGAAGATCCGCCAGTGGTTCTCGCGGGAGCGGCGCGAGGACGCGATCGAGACGGGCAAGGACGAGCTGATCAAGGCGCTGCGCAAGGAGGGGCTACCGGTCCAGAAGATGGCCGGGTCGGCGGCGATCGGGACCGTGGCCGAGGCCATGAGCTACGCGGACCTCGACGCGCTGTACGCGGCGATCGGGGAGGGCCACGTCTCGCCCCGCACGGTCGTGCAGCGGGTGCAGCGCGACCTGCGCGGCGGCGAAGAGCAGCTGCCGGTCACCGCCCGCCGTCCGCCCCGGCTGCGCCAGCGCCGCACCGTCGGCGTGCACGTCGAGGGCCTCGACGACGTCATGGTGCGGCTGTCGCGGTGCTGCACGCCGGTGCCGGGTGACGAGATCATGGGGTTCGTCACCCGCGGCCGCGGTGTTTCCGTGCACCGCACCGACTGTGCGAACGCCGCCGGGCTCGCCACCCAGGTCCAGCGGCTCATCGAGGTGGAGTGGGACCACGACCAGCCCGCGACCTACGTCGTCTCGGTCGAGGTCGAGGCGCTCGACCGGTCGAAGCTGTTGCGTGACGTCGCCGAGGCGCTGTCCGACCACCACGTCAACATCCTCGCCTGCACGTCGCAGACGTCGAGCGACCGCGTCGCCAAGCTGCGCTTCGACTTCGAGCTCGCCGACCCGAGCCATCTCGACTCGATCCTCACGGCGGTCAAGCGGATCGACTCGGTGTACGAGGCGTACCGGGTGCTCCCGGGGAAGGCCGCGACGACGTCGTAGCAAGTCCCGCGGTCCGGCGAGAGGGTCCCGGTACGATGCCGCGGTGCCGCCTGAGTCCCCCGAAGTCTTCCGCGCCCCGACCGGGACGCACGACATCCTCCCGCCCGACACCGATCGCTGGATCGAGGTCGTGAGCGTGTTCGCGCGCCGGGCGGCGCGCTACGGGTACGGCCTGGTCGTGACCCCGGTGTTCGAGCACCGCGAGGTCTTCCAGCGGGTGGGCGAGTCGACCGACGTCGTCCGCAAGGAGATGTACGAGTTCCTCGACAAGGGCCGACGGGCGATGGCGCTCCGACCCGAGGGGACGGCGCCGGTGGTGCGGGCGTTCGTGCAGCACCGGCCGACGCCACCGTGGAAGGTCTGGTACCTGGCGCCGCTGTTCCGCTACGAGCGCCCCCAGAAGGGCCGGTACCGCCAGCACTGGCAGGTCGGCGTGGAGGCGTTGGGGGCCGACGATCCCGACGTCGACGTGGAGGTCATCGCGCTGCTCGAGGGGTATCTGCGCGAGCTGGGGCTGGAGCGCTGGTCGCTCCGGCTCAACTCGATGGGTGACCCCACCAGCCGGCGGTCCTACGTCGAGCTGTTGCGCGAGCACCTCCTCGGGCACGCCGGCGACCTCGGCGACGACTTCCGCGAGCGGGTGC
>JACDBD010000040.1 GCA_013695115.1 Actinomycetota bacterium
GTACAGAAGCCGTGGCCGCCGGTACTCGTCGGCGGCGAGAGCAACGCCGCCCTCAGACGGGCCGCGCGCGCCGGCGACGGGTGGATCGGCATCGCCCACACGTTCGACTCGGCGGCGACATCCATCCAGCGCCTGCGCAACCTGCTGGCCGAGTACGGCCGTTCTGAGGAGAGCTTCCAGATCTGCCTGGGCGGCCCGGTCGAGTCACGCGACGATGTGAAGCGCTGGGAAGAGCTGGGCATCACCCGCCTGATCGTGTCGCCGTGGGCGCGCTCCAAGGAGGCGATCGACGGGATGCGGAGCTTCGCCGACTTCATCGGCCTCCCGGCCTAGGAGCCCGAACCCTCCAGCAGCGCGTCGGGCGACGACGAGAAGTCGCGGATCGTCCCCTTGTTGCGCCGTGCGGTCCCGATCACAACCGGCTGCATGGTGTAACAGACGCCCTGCATGAGCTCGGCGAGCTCGTCGGCGCGGTCGACGCCGTCGAGGTCCATCCCGCGCCCCATCCCGATCTCGCAGGCCCGTCGGAGCACGATGGCGGCCTCCGCCTCCTCGACCGCCAGCGTCGTATCGGCCCAGCGGAAGAACCCCCCTTTCCACGGCGCAGCGTCGTACGGCGGCGGTGACCCGATGGCCCGGCCCGACAGGGTCCACGCGAGCACCAACTCGCCGTCGCGCCACAATCGAACCGCGGCGCGATCATCGCCCCTCCCGGAGGGCACCTCGGCGTCGTACTGGCGTCGCTCGCCACCGCGCGCCGCGTGCGCTACCGCCAGCCCGGCGAGGTCGAACAAGTGCGTGCAGTTGGCCTTGGGGTTGGTGTGCTCGCCCACGGCCAGGCACCGGGGCGACAGCTCCATACCCGCTAGGGCGCGCAGCGGACCGGCGGCGGCCGGGCAGGTGCTCCAGGGCCAGCGCAGCGACCGGGCATCGACGTCGAGAACCCGCTCGCCGTCGTGGTGCAGCGTGACTTCGAAGTGGTGGAAGTCGTCCTCGAGCCCACCCTCGACCACGCCGGGCTCGGTCACGATCAACCGGATCCGGCGCCGGTACGAGCCCCCCCGGAACGGCTCGCTCACGCGTCGGCCGGCGGGTCTTCGCCGAGGAAGACGATGACGCGGCTCCGGAAACGCCAGCGGTCGGGGTCGCGGACGAGCCGGTCGTGGTACCGGCCGGCGTTGCTGATCACGTGCCCGTCGCCCTCCTTGCGCAGGTAGCAGAAGTCGGTCCAGGCCCGGGCCGTCCTCCCGTCGGCGTCGACCTCGACCACCGAGTTGTACGTCACGTGCTGGCCCGGCGGCATCCCCGGCTGCTGCACGCCGATGTTGTCGTGGATCTCCTGCCGGCCCTTCCGCACGCCGCCGAAGACCCGGAACTCGGCGTCCTCGGTGAAGAGCGCGGCGAAGTCGCCGGCGCGTTTGTCGTCGTAGGCATGGCAGTACTCCGCCAGTAGCCGGCGGATGGCCGACTCGTCCGCAGCCAGATCGGGCTCGCTCACGCGCTCCGGTTCCTTCCTCCGGGGTAGCCGCCGCCCCCGAACTGCTCGTCGAGGGCGTCGTAGTCGATCGCCCAGCCCTGTTTGGGCAGCTTCTCGACGAACTCGACGCTCCTCGGCTTCTTGTACGACGCGATGCCCGCCCGGCAGTGCTCGATGATCTCCTCCGCGGTCGCCGACGCGCCTTCGGCGAGGACCACGATCGCCCTGACGCTCTGGGTCCAGCGCGGATCGGGCACGCCGATGATGGCGCACTCGGCGACGGCCGGGTGGCGGGCGATGCAGCCCTCGACCTCGGCGGGGTAGATGTTCTCGGCCGCCGACTTGATCATTCGGGTCCTGGGCCCGATGAAGCTGATGGTGCCGTCAGCCTCGCGGCGCCCGAGGTCGTTGGTGTGATGCCAGCCACCACGACTGCGGCTGTCGTTCTCCTCGGGCCGGTTCCAGTAGCCGTTCATGATCGTGGGGCCGCGGGCCACGATCTCGCCGGTCTCGCCGACGGGGAGCTCGGCGCCGTCCTCATCGACGATGCGCAGCTGCACCAACGGCGACGCTCGCCCGTGGGTGCCGACCGTGTCGATCCCCAGCGCGTTGTAGGTGAGCATCCCCACCGCCTCGCTCTGGCCGTACCCGCCGGGGTGGCGGGCCCACGGGCTGGTGTCGACGGTGATCATCTCGTTCCACTCCGGCGTACCGGGATACGAGCGCAGGCTCGTGAGGTCGTAGCGGTGGTCGTGGTTGATCTCGCGAATCTGCTCAAAGGTCGGGCCGACGAGGAACGCGCCGGTGCAATGCTCGGCTTCGATCAGCCGACACAGCTCCTCGGCGTCGACGCGCCGGGTGAAGACGTTCGTGCCGCCGGCGACGAAGGTCGCCAGGGTCGTCATGAACGTGCCGAGATGAAACAGCGGCCCGCTGTTCAGGTACACGTAGTCGGCCTCGACCGCGGCAGCATGTCCCATCACCAGACCCTGCGAGATCAGCGCGGTGTGGCTGAGCATGGCGCCGTTGGGTCGACCGCCGAACGCAGCGGTGTAGATCACCAACAGCGCCGAGGCCGGGTCGACCTCCATCGCCGGATCCTCCGCGACCCCGCCGCCGAGGAACGACTCGTAGGAGTCGTCGCCCGAGTCGGGAACGGCGTCGTGACGGAGCCAGCGGCCGCGCGACGCCGACTGCGTCCGGGCGTCGCGCACCGTCGCGCCGATCTCCTCGCCCTGCCAGACGACGACGGCGGCGTCGAGGTCGTCGATGACGAAGGCCATCTCCTCCGAGCTCTGGCGCCAGTTCGCCGGGCAGAACATCGCCCCGAGCTTGGCCGCGGCCAACAGG
>JACDBD010000044.1 GCA_013695115.1 Actinomycetota bacterium
TCGCCAACCTGTGCGAGGCCGTGAACGCCGACGTGCGCGAGGTCGCGCTCGGGATGGGCTACGACTCCCGCATCGGGTTCGAGTTCCTCCACCCCGGTCCCGGGTACGGAGGCTCGTGCTTCCCGAAAGACACCGCCGCCCTGCTCCACACGGCTGAGGTCGCGGGCTCCGACTTCAGCCTGTTGGAGGGGGTGGTCGAGGTGAACCGCCGCCAGCAGGAGCGCGTGGTCGCCAAGATCCGCGCCGCTGCCGGCGGGTCGGTCGAGGGCGTGCGCATCGCGCTCTGGGGCCTCACCTTCAAGGCCAACACCGACGACCTGCGGGATTCCCCCGCGCTGGTGGTGGCGGGCCGGCTCCTCGAGGAAGGCGCCCGGCTCCGGGCCTACGACCCGGTGGCGGGCGAGCAGGCCGCGGACCGGCTCCCCGGGGTCGACGTCGTCGCCGACGCCTACGACGCCTGCCGCGACGCCCGGGTCCTCGCGGTGCTCACCGAATGGGACGAGTTCCGGTGGCTCGAGTTCGACCGGGTCGCCGAGGCCATGGACCGTCCTTCGGTCGTCGATGCCCGCAACCTCCTCGATCCGGTGGCGATGCGCCGCCGGGGATTCGAGTACCAGGGCGTCGGACGCTGATGCCGCGCGCCGTCGTGACCGGCGGGGCCGGCTTCCTCGGCTCCCACCTCTGCCGCGAGCTGCGCGCCCGCGGCTGGGAGGTGGTCGCGGTCGACAACCTGCTCACCGGCCGGCGCCAGAACGTCGAAGACCTCCTCGGTCCCGGGTTCGAGCTGGTGGAGCACGACGTGATCAGGTCGCTGCCGGTCGACGGCCTGGTCGACGCGGTCCTGCACTTCGCCAGTCCCGCCAGCCCGCCCGAGTACCTCGCCCACCCGGTGGAGACGCTGGAGGTGGGCTCGATCGGGACCCGGCACGCGCTCGAGCTCGCCCGCGAGCGCGGCGCCCGCTTCCTGCTCGCGTCCACCAGCGAGGTCTACGGCGACCCGCTGGTGCACCCCCAGCCCGAGACGTACTGGGGGAACGTCAACTCCGTCGGTCCGCGCGCGGTGTACGACGAGGCTAAGCGCTATGCCGAGGCGCTGACGATGACGTACCACCGGCTGTACGACCTCGACACGAAGATCGTGCGCATCTTCAATACTTTCGGCGAGGGTTTGGCGTCGGGTGACGGGCGGGTCGTGTCGAACTTCCTCGCTCAGGCGCTCGACGGCAAGCCGCTCACGGTCTATGGCGACGGGACCCAGACCCGGTCGTTCTGTTACGTCGCCGACGAGGTGCGCGGCATCCTCGCCCTGCTCGACTCCGACCATGAGGGGCCGATGAACATCGGCAACCCCGACGAGTTCACCGTCCTCGAGCTGGCCGAGTTAGTGCTGGACGTGACCGGCTCCGACTCCGAGGTGACGTTCGAAGAGCTGCCGGTCGACGATCCCGTGCGCCGGCGCCCCGACATCAGCCTCGCCTCCAAGATCCTCGGTTGGCGTCCCGAGATCGACCTCCGCGAGGGTCTCGCCCGCACCTACGAGTGGTATCGGGGGGAACGTGACCGGGGCAGGGCCTGAGGCGGGGTACAAGAAGCTCTCGGTCATCGTCCCCGTCTTCAACGAGCGCAACACGGTGGTGGAGGTCGTCCGGCGCATGCGCGCGGTCGAGCTGCCGGTGGACCGCGAGATCGTCCTGGTCGACGACGGAAGCGACGACGGCACCCAGGCGGTACTCCCGCAGCTGGGCGACAGCACCGTGCGCATCGTCATGCACCCGCGCAACAAGGGGAAGGGCGCGGCCGTGCGCACCGCGCTCGAGACCGTCACCGGCGACCTCGTCATCATCCAGGACGCCGACCTCGAGTACGACCCCGAGGACTGGCCCAAGCTGCTCGCGCCGGTGCTGAAGGGGAGGGCGCAGGTCGTCTACGGGTCGCGGTTCACCGGCGAGCGCCGCAACATGCTGTTCCTGCACTGGCTGGGGAACCGGTTCCTGTCGCTCGTCACCAACGTCCTCTACAACACCACCCTCTCCGACATGGAGACCTGCTACAAGCTGTTCGACCGGCGCGTCCTCGACGGGATCGAATTGGACTCCGACCGGTTCGAGTTCGAGCCCGAGATCACCGCCAAGATCTTGCGCCAGAAGATCCGCATCTACGAGGTCCCGATCTCGTACGCCGGCCGCGAGCCTGAGGAGGGCAAGAAGATCACCTGGCGCGACGGGTTCTCGGCGCTGTGGACGCTCGTGAAGTACCGATTCGTGGATTGACGCGATGAAGGTAGGCATCAACGCCGAGCCGCTGTTCCAGCGGGTCGCCACCGGGGCGGGCGTCTACACGCTGGCGCTGTGCGAGGCCATGGCCGCGATCGGCCACACCGACGACCTCCTCCTCTTCCACGCCCTCCACCCCATCGTCCCGGCCGAGGTCGAGGCGCTCCCGCTCCGGCGGTGCGAGTTCGCGCTCGAACGTGCCGCCCTCTACGCATCGTGGACGGAGTCCCGCCGCCCCGCGCCCCAGACCATCTGCGGACCGCTCGACGTCGTGCACGCGCCCGGCCCGATGCTGCCGCCCGGCGGCGCCGCCGCCGTCGTCGCTACCGTGCACGACCTCGCGCCGGTGCGCTTCCCCGAGCGCTACCCGCGCGACGTGCGGCTCACGCTCAAGCGGGGGCTGCGCTTCGCCGCCCGGGAGGCCGACCGGATCATCTGCCCGTCGCACAGCACCGCCGACGAGGTCCAGGAGCTGCTGGGTGTCGAGCGCGACCGGCTGCGCATCGTGCCGCACGGCGTGGCGATGCCCGCGCCCGACCCGGAGCGGGCGAGCGAGTTCGTCGCCGGGCGCGGCATTCCCGAGCCCTACGTGCTCTGGGTGGGCACCCAGGAGGAGCGCAAGAACGTGCTCGCGGTGCTCGACGCGTTCGAGCAGGTC
>JACDBD010000052.1 GCA_013695115.1 Actinomycetota bacterium
ATCCGGCCGGTTGGCGAGCGCAAAGCCAAGTCGTATGGAACTATCAAAACGCGTCTGCGCCGGTCTGGCTCTACGCCGCGACCTTTGATCCCAACGGCGCGGCGGCGGTGGAGTTTCTGTCTCCCGAGGCGTTCTACTGGCTGGAACCGAACTCCGGCTTCAACCCCGTCGGGCAGAGCCAGTATGGCGTGGTGTGCATGCCGCCGATGCCGGCGGCCGACGCCTTGACACGCCTGGTCATCCCGAAATATCGCGGCACA
Organism: Actinomycetota bacterium; assembly: GCA_013695115.1. Lineage (GTDB taxonomy): Bacteria > Actinomycetota > Acidimicrobiia > IMCC26256 > JACDBD01 > JBPCMN01. Next base: position 261 of record JACDBD010000052.1, read on the forward strand.
AAGGAAAACCTGCGCGTCACCGCGGTTGCGCCGATGCCGAACCTGCCGCAGCTGCTGAACGATCCGTCTTTGATGCAATCGCCGAGCGAGTGCGTCGCGGTGAGCTTGGAATACGAAGAGAACGGCCGCGCGCTCGACGAAGAATGGTATGGCGTAAAGACGCAACAACAGGCTGGCGGCGGATCGAGCACACAGATCAACTGGGGCTTTGGACGGTTGCTTTGCTTTCGGGCCGCCCGCGGCGAGCTCGAAGCTGCACGCGACACGTTCTGGCACATCGCCCGCTCGGCGCGGCCCAACCCGGAGTGGCAGGCCCTGTTCAACTCTGTCGTACAGCAGCTCAACGCGCAGCACGGCGCCATGATCGCCGGCGGGCACGCCAAGCTTCAGGGCGAGGCCCAGTTGCAAGGGCAACTCACGAACTATTACCAGGAACAACGCGACCACCAAAACGCCGACATCGCGGCGAAGATCGAATCCGACCAGCGTCGTCAGGAGACTCCGCAGCCGGCGCTATCGGCGCAGGAGGCCTGGCGCAACGAGCTCGGCGGTGAAACCGCCTACCACGATCCGAACAGCTCCGAAGGGAATGTCATTTATCACCGGAGTGGAGACCGGGTCGTCTGGATGAACGAGGACGAGGAGATCGAGGGCTCGGAAGACCCGAACTACGACCCCAACCTCGGCTCCACCAAGACCTGGAGGCGCTTGGACCAGGCGTGAGAGCCGAGGGTGCCGAGATCCCTTTGTCAGGTCACAGTGGCAGACCGGAGACCGGCGATGATGGTGTCGAGGACGGTATCGGCCTCGGCTCTGGCCTTTGCGGGTTCGGCGGCACGGGCGATGTAGAGCGCTGCGCCATAGAGGCCGCCGAGCGCGACGTAGGCGAGCGGCTCGATGGGAACGCCTTTGAGATCTCCGGTCGTCGCCAGCGGCGTCAGGACGGTGCGGAGCATGGACATCTCGATGTGTTCGATGCCGTCCTCGGCGGCCTGCCATTGAAGGACGGACACACTGTCGAGGATCACGACTCGCCGGAACGCCGGCTCGAGGCAGGCGTCGAGGAACGCGCGTAGTCCGGCGGTTACCCCCTCCCACGGCGTGTTCTCGGCCCCTGCGGCCGTCACGACACGCGCAATGACCTCGCCCTCGACGACGTCGTAGACGGCCCGGAACAGGGCCTCTTTGCCGGGGAAGTGGTGGTAGAGAGCGCCCCGGGCCACGCCGGCCTGCCGGATGATGTCTTCGATCGAGGTGGCCCCATAGCCCTGGTCGGTGAACAGCTCTCGGGCTGCATCGATCAACAGCCCCCGCGTCGCTTCCGCCTGCCTCACTCTCAACGGCTTGACCGCCACATCACAATCGTAGAGACTGAACTTATGGTCGGTCACCGACTAACGGTCGCCTTACCGGGTGCGCGGTGTACGGAGGTCCACGGATGAGGGTCCCGAACGCTGCGCATACCTCCCGGCCCTGGCGGATCCACGAGCTCACCCGCGACTTCCGGCTCGAGGACGTGTGGGAGCTGCCGGTGCCGGGGGGGCCGGGCGACTTCCCTCGGCTGGTGCAGCTGGCGGCCTCGCTCGACCCGTCGCAGAGCTCCTCTCGCGCCGTCAGCACGCTCTTCGCCATCCGGTGGAAGCTCGGGAAGCTGCTCGGTTGGGACGGCCCGGACGCCGGCCTCGGCTCCAGGGTGCCGACGCTCCGCGACCGGTTGCCGGCGGATCTGCGCGACGCCCGATCCGGGCCGGACTTCGACGCGCTCCCCTTCACCCCGCTGTACCTGATCGACGACGAGTTTGCCGCGGAGATCGCCAACCGGACCATGCACGGGGTCATGCACCTCGGCTGGGTCCCGGACCAGACGGGCGGCTACCGCGCCCAAATGGCCGTCTACGTGAAGCCAAACGGTCTGCTCGGGACTGCCTACATGGCCGCGATCAGGCCCTTCAGGCACCTGATCGTCTACCCGCCGATGATGCGAGAGATCGAGCGGACCTGGCGGGCGGTCACACTCGCTCGGCCTCCCAACTAGGCGCCCCGGCGTGACGCTTCCCCCCGGCCAACGCCCCATCGATGGGTTCCCGCGCTTCGGTACGCACCTCCACCGACCCCCTCCCGCTGTCCCCACCGATCCGGTGATCGAGATCAGCGGCGCCGTGGCCAAATCGTTCGCCGTGCCACTGGCCGCGCTCGCGACGCTTCCCCGCCGAGAGCTCACTTCCGACTTCCACTGCGTGGCTGGATGGTCCGCCACCCACCTGCGGTGGGAGGGAGTCGCGTTCGAGACCTTCTATCGCATGATCATCGAGCCGTCGGTCCAGCCCGATACGTCCGTCACTCATCTCGTGTTCGAAGGTCTCGACGGCTACCGGTCCATCGTGTCGATGGAGGACGCGCTGGCAGACGACGTGCTCATCGCCGAGCGTCTGAATGGCAGTCCACTCGACGCCGACCATGGCGCACCGGCCCGACTGGTCAGCCCCAACCAGTACGGCTTCGTCAGCACCAAGCACCTCTGCCACATCGAGCTCCACACCGCCGAGCCGACGGAGAACTACCACCCCTCTCCGATCATCCAGTTGGGTTTGCAGTTGGTCAAGCCCCATCGGAGGGCGAGAATCTGGCAGGAGGAGCGCCATCGCCATCTCCCTGCGTGGTCGGTGCGGCCGGTCTACCGGCACGTCATCCCGGCCATTCGGCTTCTCAGCGCTCGCGGCAGCCGCCGCAGTCGTACCCCCGGCCCCCCGTGACCGGCTCACGCTCCCGTAGCTCCTCGAGGCGAGGACGGTGCGCAGCGGTGTTGTCGTCGTCGATCCGCTCAGCACCCGTTGGTCAGTCAGGTGGAGCTAAGGGGACTTCTCTCGAACCCTGAGCTCCTCGCTGAACTCAAGGGTCTCGGATCCCGGGGTCATGACCATGGTCGACTCGATGGAGCTGGAGGGGGTCCGGAAGTCCCTTGAGCGCGTGCTCGCCGGCGGCGACGAATCGGGTTCCGGACCCCGCCGCCGCGTCCCGTGCGGTGGAAGTGACGAGCACCTCGCCGCCAGTGGCGGCGCCCATGACACGTGAGGCGATGTTCACCGTCGTGCCTCCGATGTCGTCGCCGCGCCGTTCGACGTCACCGACGTGGATCCCCGAATGCGTCTCGAGCCCGAACTCGCGAACCACGCGCCTCATCGCGACGGCGCAGTCGATCGCATCCGAAGCGGACCCGAAGGTTGCGAGTGCTCCATCGCCGGTGTTCTTGACCAATCGGCCCCGGAAACGAGCGATCTCCTCGGAGGACACGCGCTCGAACTCGTCGAGCACTCTGCGCCATCGACGGTCACCGAACTCACGAGCGCGTTCCGTCGAACCAACCAGGTCGACGAACAAGACCGCAAGCAGCACGCGCTCGGCGCGGGCAGCCGGACGGACACCGGTGACAAAGGTCTCGATCTCAGCGGTGGCTGCCTCGCCGGACTCCCACAGCAGTAGGTGGTCCCTTCCGGGAACCTCGACGAGCCGGGCGCCGGGAATGTGCGCGGCGAGGTATCGACCATGCTCCGGCCCGAAGAAGGCGTCGTCGGCGCTCTGGATGACGAGAGTCGGTGCGCGCACGTGTGGCAGGAGGGGGCGGACGTCGAGCGTCTCGGCGATGCGGCTGAGCGCCATGGCCTGCGCCGGGCTCGAAATCTGCTGCTCGTAGTCGACCCAGAACTCGCGTACCTCGGGGTCGTGCGCGACGCTGGGGGCAAGGAGATCTAACAGGAAACCGGTGCCGTGCCGATCTCGACGAGCATGCAAGTACCGGTCTAACGTCGAGCGGTCGACGCCCCATGGGTAGTCGTCATCAACGAGCGTGCGGGCGTAGGCATTGACGAGTACGAGGCCCGCGACGAGATCCGGGCGTTGGGCTGCCACCGTGACGGCCGCGGCGCCGCCGGCGTCCCAACCGCCTAGGTAGGCGTGCTCAATGCCAGCTGACGTCAACACCGCGATCGCCTGCTCGGCTTGGTGTTCTACGGACGCCGCGATCCCGGACGAAAGAGGATCGGACCGCCCGCTCCCCTGGACATCGAACACCACCGGGCGCGCGAAGCGGGAGATCCGCTGGTACCAATGGCGGCGCGTCAGCGGGTGCTCAGCCCACAAGAGGCCTGGCGCCGGACCAGTGATGTCGAGGAAGTAGGGCCCCTCCTCACCCAGCACGCGATACGCGATCGATGTCTCGCCGACACGCGCATAGCGGACGCCGTCCGTCGTCACACGCTCATCCTGCCAAGTTCCACGGATCAGTCGCAGGCGTCGATGGGCGGAGACTGTGGAGCTGCTCCAAGGTAAGTCGCGGGCTCGCTGATTGTCCGACACCAGTAGCATTCCGCGACGCATGGCAGCGACTCGGGCAGCCCGGCTCTACCTCTGAGTCTGGGGTACAGGTCTCTTGATTCTCTCACCACGTCGCCGACGTCGGCCCGCTCGAGGTACCGGGAGTAGGCGTTCGCGGTCCGGTAGCCGCACCCGCTGCAACAAGCGCCCCGGTCGCGCCCAGCATGACGATCAGCGCGACGGGTATCACCGCGATCCATCGCCGCCGAAACCGGCGGCGAATCAGCCAACCGCTGGCCGCCACCGGGCACTCGGGCTGACGTACGTCCATCCCAGGAATGGAAGAGTCCGAGTTTCCAGGGACAAGGAAGTACACCCCCCGCACAAACGTGTGGTAGCACACCCGGCTGTCGTCGAGTACCGATCATCCCGGACCGAGAACGCGGCTCGTTGTCGAATCGCAGGCGCGGTGAGACTTCGCGGATGAGACTTGGACTCCTTGATGCCTCTATAAAAACGTGATGCAAAGTTGGACGCGACGACTCCGACGAGGCCGACGCCAGCAACCACGCTCAGGTACTGGCGCGGCTGGCCACCAAGACACCGGCGTTCGACACGCAGAACGGGACCAGATAGGTCACGCCAACCTTCACCCAGACCACCGCGTCCGCCCGTCCGCCGACCACGACGTCGAGTTGATTGATAGCGAACAAGATCGTCCCTACGACGAGGGCGATGGTGGCCGTCTTGCGCAGGTGCGGCCGGTGGAGCACCACCCGGGGCACATCACGCCACGCCGACCATTTCGGCGCGGAGCCCTCCTCGCTCACATCCCGCTCCTATCGCCCCTCCATCGACGGGGCGGCGTCAGGAGCCCCCGAGATGACGGGCAGCAGGTCGGGGAACGCGACGATCGCCAACCCGAGGACGATCAGGCCGGTGCCGACCACGCGTGTGAGGAGCCCTCGTCGGGCTGTGTGCTTCTCCAGTAGGAAGATCAAGGCCAGCCCAGCCATCCATACGAGGTTCATCAGGCCGACCACGACGAGGACAGACATCAGCGCCCAGCAGCAGCCGACGCACCAGGCGCCGTTGGCCACCCCGGAACGCAGCGCGCTCCGCGCCCCTCCACCGAAGTCGTGGGAGATCACGAAGGTGAACGGCGTCTGGCAGACCCGCAGGCAGCGCGCCTTCCACGCCGTGAACTGGTAGGCGCCAGCTACCACGATCACCACACCAGCCAGTGCCGGGAGCCACCAGGAGTCGATGGCGTCAGTCGACAGGTCACGGAACCAGAGGAACGCGCCCAGGGGGAGGAGCCCGATCACAGCCCACACGCCGATGTATCCGGCGACCATCGCCGCGGTCGGTACGACGCCCTCGCCCCGCTTCTGGAGCACCAGACGATGGGCCAGCACGAGGGGCATGACTGTCGGGAACATCATCGCCACCATCATGCCGACCCACATGCCGACGAAGACGAGGGGCTCCATGTCGTTGCGGGCGAGACTCCCGACCTGACCGATGCCGCTCGACATGTCGCCCATGGACTCGACCTGACGGACGGTCAGGAACCAAGCCACCGCCGCCAGCCCCAGGAGCCAGACGACCGTGGTGATCACCACGCGGTGGGTGACGGCGCGGTAGGTCCATGCTGGGGTTCCGCCGCCCGCCTCGGGCGTGGGGAGGCTGGTGGTCATCCCTCCCATTCGAAGTCGGCCATCTCGCCGTGCCCGCCGCTCTCCCACTCGCGGAGGTCGGGGTCGTGGGCCTTGCCGGAGCCCTTCCCGAGCGTGACCACCGGCATGAACCCGGCCGCGGCGTTGGTGACCGTCGTGATGTCGCCCGCCTCGTTGCGTAGCGGCTCGACGTTGAGGTCGGCGACGTCGCCGATCTTCAGCTGGAGGCTGCCGTCGCCGGACCGGCGAAACTCGATGGGTGCCACCTTGCTCTCGAGGTAGGTCGGAATCAGCGCGCCGATACCCTCGAGGGACCCACCCGCTTGGCCGGTGACCACGGGTTCGAGGGCGGCCCGTTGCTCGTCGCTGACCGAAGGGTCGAAATACGCCCGCCCAGTACCGTCGCCAGCGAGGAAGCCGCGGGGCCAGTCGGCCACCAGAGCCGCCTTGGTCCCACCGACGTCCACGCCGTTCACGTCACCTTCGGTGATGTCGAAGAACAACGTGCCCGAGCACCAGCCCTGGTCGCCGTCGAGCTCGCCGAACGTGCACGGACAGGCTACGTAGCAGCTGCACGGTGCGGAGTAGGTGCCCTTCAGTTTCCACGCCATCGCGGTGATCCCCTCCCCGAAGCCGGCGAACGACTATGCCGCTCAACCGACCGACCTCTGGCGAGCGAACGATAACACCAGGCAGGCAGCTGTCTCCTGGGCGAGAAGTCCCTCTCCACGAGCGAGAACCAGAGTCATCCCGCCGCACAGAACGACGGGCTCACGCAACAGTCCGGATCGCGCCAGATCCGGCGGGGAGATGCTGTCGGGGTTGATCCGGGGGTCCACCACGACCGGAGCGGCGAGCGGAAAACGGAAGGACGCGTTGATCAGCCACAACGTTGTGATTTCGACAACGCCGTGGAGCTGAGTGGACTGCTTTTGAACCCCGCGTTCGGGGAAAACCTGCGCGAACTCATCTGCTCCTAGCGCCTCGTCTCACCGAGCATCACGGGATCGCAGTGCAGATCGCCGGTTCGGGAGCAACCGTTGGCTGCAGGACTCGGCCGGTTCGGGCCGTCGTTATGTGCCGCCCTGAACCCGGCGGCCGTGCTGAGGCGTGGGCTGGTTCGTACACTGGCGCCGGGTTGTTCGGGTGGCTTGGGCGAAGGAGAGCGCATGAGTGAGACGAGCGAAGGTGGCGCGGTCTTCACCGGTTCGGCAGCGGGGGCGCCGTCGCTTGACCCCTCGTTGATCATGCAGGTCGGCATGGGCTTTTTGACGTCGAAGGCGTTGCTGTCGGCCGTCGAGCTCGGCCTGTTCACCACGCTCGGCTCGGCGGCGGTATCGGGGCAACAGATCGCGGACCGCCACCAGCTTCGCTCCCGCGCCGTGTACGACTTCCTCGACGGGCTCGTCGCTCTGGGGCTACTCGAGCGAGACGGGCTCGGCGACGACGCTCGCTACCGCAACACCCCCGAAACGGCGGTGTTCCTCGACACCAACAGCCCCCAGTACATCGGCGGGATCCTCGAGATGGCCAACGCCCGGCTGTACCGCTTCTGGGGAGACCTGACCGAAGCCCTGCAGACGGGCCAGCCGCAGAACGAGATCAAGCACACGGGCCACTCGATGTTCGAAGAGCTCTACAGCGACGCGGCCCGTCTCGAGCAGTTCATGCGGGCCATGTCGGGCATCTCCGCCGGCAGTTTCTCGGCTCTCGCGGAGCAGTTCGACTTCTCCCGCTACGAGTCCGTCTGCGACGTGGGTGGAGCAACCGGCCAGCTGTCGATCATCCTCGCGCAACGCCACCCGCATCTGCGGTGCACGAGCTTTGACCTGCCGGTCGTGGAGCCCATCGCGGCGCGCACGATTCAGCAGGCCGGCCTCGCTGATCGGGTCAAAGCGGTATCGGGCGACTTCTTCGCCGATCCCCTCCCCACGGCCGACGTGATCACGATGGGCCTGATCCTGCACGACTGGAACCTGGAGCGGAAGCGCCAGCTCATCCGAGCCGCCTTCGACGCCTTACCCGCCGGTGGCGCATTCATTGTCGTCGAGAACCTGATCGATGACGAGCGGCGCGAGAACGTCTTCGGCCTCATGATGTCGCTCAACATGCTGATCGAGTTCGGCGACGCCTTCGACTACACCGGGGCTGACTTCCGTTCCTGGTGCATCGACGCTGGCTTTCGCTCCGTCGAGGTGCTCCCCCTCGCAGGCCCCGTCAGCGCCGGCATCGCGTACAAATAGGAACTTCCCTGCCACGACGCCGTTTGCGCCATAACGCGCGGAGCGAACATCGCATCTGATGGAGCGGACCGGAGCGCCGAACGGCATGTCCGCGCTCGCTCTGGAACGGCGCGTAGGCGCGCGTGGCCGGGTTCGAATGCGGTGCCTTAGTTGCTGAGCGATCGGAAACGAGAAGCGAACGCTGACCAGGCCAAACGTTGTGGTTTCGACAACGGCGTGGAGGTGATGGTACGCGTCGCCGAGGGCGCGCTCAGCGGTCTCGGTGGCGTCACGGGCCTCCTC
>JACDBD010000066.1 GCA_013695115.1 Actinomycetota bacterium
ATCCAGAACCCGGCGGAGCTGCGCGGCACCGGCGGGATCATCGGCAGCTGGGGGATCCTCACGGTCCAGGACGGCGAGGTCGACCTCGAGAACGTCGAGCGCACGCGGCTGCTGAACGAGCTAGGCCCCGCCCTGGCCGACAGCCAGCGGCAGCTCGACGCGCCACCCGACTATGTCGAGAGGTATGGAGGGTACGCGCCGGCACAGATCTGGCAGAACCTCAACATGTCGCCCGACCTCCCGACCGTGGGGCGGCTCATCGCCAACCTCGCGCCCCAGACCGTGGCCGGTCCCGTCGACGGGGTGGTGGCGGTGGACCCGGTGGGGCTCCAGGCGCTGCTGCGGCTGACCGGCCCGGTGGTCGTGGAGGGTTGGCCGGTGCCGGTCGACGCCAGCAACGTGATCGACGTGACCTTGCGCCAGGCCTACGACGCGTTCTCCCAGGAGGAGCGCGAAGACTTCCTGGGCGACGTCGCCGAGGTCGTGTGGGACCGCGCCACCGAGGTCGAGCTCGGGAACCCGGCCCGCCTGGCTCGGGAGCTGGGTCGGGCCGGGCGCGACGGGCACCTGATGCTGTGGTTCGCCGACCCCGAGGAGCAGGAGCTGGCGGTCGAGCTGGGCGTGGGCGGAGCGGTGCCGGCGCCGCGGTCGGACTCGCTGCTGGTGACGAACCAGAACGCCAGCGCCAACAAGGTCGACTACTACCTGACCCGACAGATCGACTACGCGGTCGAGCTCACGCCCGACCGATCGGCAGTTTCGGCCGACCTGGACGGGCGACTCGAGCTGCGGCTCGACAACGGCGCTCCCGCCGGCATTACGTCGTTCGCCCTCGGTCCCTGGGACGAGCGCTTCCAGCCGGGGGAGAACCGCTCGTTCGTGTCCGTGTACACGCCGCTCGGCTCCACGGCCGCGACCCTGGACGGGTTGCCAGTGCCGGTCGACCCCGCGACCGAGATCGGCCGCAACGTCTTCTCGTCGTTCCTGAGCCTTCCGGCTGAAAGCTCGCGCACCTTCGCGATGGACTTCGAAGGGACGGTGGCGCTGCAACCGGGAGGGTGGTACGCGCTCGACCTCGTCCGCCAGCCGACGCTGCGCCCCGACGACGTCTCGGTGAACGTCGAGGTGCCGGCAGGCTGGCGGATCGCGGCCGCCGAGGGTCTCGAGATCCTCGGGCCCCGGCGTGCCGGCGGCCGAATCGCCCTGCACGAGACCCGGCAGGTCCGTGTCAGGGTGGTGCCCGACCCGGGGCCCTGAGCAGCCTCGGGGGCGTCGTGGATCGGGTGGCGGTCGTCTGCAACGCCAACCTCTGCCGTTCGCCGGCGACGGCGGCGCTGCTCCGGGCCCGGCTCCGGGCGCAAGGGGTGACGGCCACGGTCGCCTCGGCCGGGCTCCTACCCGGCGACGCCACTCCGGGCGACGGCCTCGTTGAGGCCATGCGGGAGCGCGGCATCGACCTCTCCGAGCACCGCAGCCGCAGGCTCGACGCCGACACCGTCCGCGCGGCCGACCTCGTGGTCACGATGGAGCACCACCACCTCGGTGATGTGCTCCTGCTCGACCGCGGCGCCTGGGAGCGCACCTTCACGCTCAAAGAGCTCGTGCGCCGGGCGGAGGAGGCGGGCCCGCGCCGCCCCGAAGAGGGGCTCGACCGCTGGGTCGGCCGGGTGGGCCGGGGGCGGAGCCGGCTCGACGCCGTCGGGGCGTGGGGCGACGACATCGTCGATCCCGCCGGGGGGTCCCCGGCCCAGGTCCTCGAGACCGTCGACGAGATCGGGGCTCTCGTCGGCCGGCTCGTCGACCTCGCCTGGCCCAGGGAGGTGGGTCGAGCCCCATAGCGCTCGGCCGGATCTGGGAGGCTCGCGTCGTCCGCCCAACGGTGCATGCTACTGTATGTGCATGTACAGTCGGCGACTGCAGATCCTCCTCGACGAGGAGCGTTACGAACGCGTGGCCCGCGAGGCCGCCCGTCGCAAGGTCTCGGTGGCCACGGTCGTGCGGGAGGCGATCGACGGGAAGTTCCCTTCCCCTGCCGACATCGAACGGCGGCGGTCGGCCATCGAGGGCATCCTGAGCGCCGAGCCGATGCCCGTACCGGACGACCCCGCCGACCTCCGCAAGGAGCTCGACGACGCGCACGGCCGCGTGAGTGGGTGATCCTGCTCGACACGACCGTGCTCGTGTACGCCGTCGGCGACGA
>JACDBD010000053.1 GCA_013695115.1 Actinomycetota bacterium
CCCGCCGTGACCGGACCTTCCGTCCGCCCTCGCCCTACCCCCCGTCGAACATCGACCTCGCGTTCGTCGTCGCTGAAGACGTGCCCGCGGGCAACGTCGCCGCCACGCTCCGCGAAGCCGGCGGTGAGCTGCTGGAGGAGGCGCGGCTGTTCGACGTGTTCCACTCCGACGCGCTCGGACCGGGACGCAAGAGCCTCGCCTACGCGCTCCGCTTCCGGGCGCCCGACCGCACCCTCACCGACGACGAGGTCGGGGGCCTGCGGCAGCGCGGCATCGACGCGGTCACCAAGGCACACGCCGCCAAGTTGCGGGGCTAGCGGTGCCGTTCATTCATCGTCTCCGCCCCCGCTACGCCGAGATCGACGCCCAGGGCGTCGTCTTCAACGCCCACTGGCTCACGTACTTCGACGAGGCGTGCACCCGGTTCTTCGAGGACATGGGCTTCCCGCCCGCGACCGCGTTCTTCCGCGACTTCGACCTCATGGTGGTGAAGGCCACGATCGAATGGCAGGGGCCGGCGGGCTTCGACGAGCACGTCGAGGTCGAGGTCGTTCCGTCCCGCCTCGGGAACTCCTCGCTCGACCTGCGCTACACCGCCACGGTCGAGGACCGCCCGGTCTGCGTCGGGACGATCACGTACGTGAGCGTGACCCCCGGGACCCACGACAGCGCGCCGATCCCGCCGAAGCTCCGGCACCAGCTGGAGGCGGCGTCGGCCTGAGCGCTACGCGGTGACTCGGGTCGGGAGGTCGTAGAGCTCGGCGACGTTGTCGTGGAGAATGCGGTCTTTCTCGTACTGGTTCAGGTTGGCGGTGTGCTCGGCCAGCATCTCCTGCGACCACGGCCAGGTGGCGTCGCTGTGGGGGAAGTCGTTGGCCCACATCAGCCGCTCGACGTTGACCATGTCGGTCATCTTGAACGCGACCCAGTCGTCCTGGAAGGTGACGTAGATGTTCTCCCGGAAGTACTCGCTCGGGAGCTTCGAGAGCGCGCTGGCCGGCAGCCAGTTGCGGTGGCGCTTGTAGGCGTGGTCCATCCGGTACATGTAGTGCGGCACCCAGCCGGCGTCGGCCTCGACGCAGACGACCTTCAGGCGAGGGTGGCGCTCGAACACCCCGCTGAGGACGAACATGCCCATCACGTCCTGGCACTGGCGCACGATCGTCAGGAAGCCGTTCAGCTTCGGACCGCGGGGTCGGTCGGCCGGTCCGGTGAGGATGTGGAACGACAGGGGGAGGCCCAGGTCGATGGCGACCTCGTAGACCGGGTCGTAGATCTCGCTGTCGTAGTCGTCGGTCCCGGGGACGCCCGGCATCATCACGCCCTTGAGCCCGAGTTCCTTGATGTGCTGGAGATCGGCAACCCCGTCCTCGGGCGTGGCCATCGCGGTCTGGCCGATCCCGAAGAGGCGATCGGGGTGCGCCGAGCAGTACTCGGCGATCCAGAGGTTGTAGGCGTCCATGCAGGCGTGCTTGTAGTCGAGGTCCTGGTGGTTGCAGAGGACCATGCCGACGGTCGGGTAGATGATCTCGCCGTCGACGCCGTCGCGATCCTGGTCGCCGATGCGGGCCTCTGGATCCCAGCCGCCGCGGTGCAGCTCCTCCCACTTCACTCCGAACAGGGTGATCTCCTCGGCGGGCTTGCCCGCCGCCGCCACCAGGCCCATCGGGACCGGGGTCTTCATGCCGGGGATCATGAAGATGTCGCCGGCCTTGTCGTCGTGCGCGAGATAGGGCGCGCGATCACGGAACTTGGGGTCGATCCGATCGATGTAGGTGTCGGCCGGTTCGGTGATGTGCGAGTCGGCCGAGATGATCGTCACGAACCGATACTAGGGTCCCGCCGTGGCGCGCACCGAGGTCTGGACGCAGGCCGTGCCCGAGCCGGCCATCGCCGAAGCGTTTGCGCAGCGGGCCGAGGCCGCCGGGTGGGACGGCGTCGTCGTGGTCGACTCGCAGAACCTCACCGGCGACCCGTACGTCGGGCTGGCGATGATGGGGAAGGCGACGGAGCGGATCGGCCTCGCCACCGGTGTGACGAACCCGGTGACGCGTCACCCCGCGGCAACGGCGAGTGCGATCGCGAGCGTGCAGGAGTACTCGGGCGGGCGGGCGGTTCTCGGAATCGGGCGAGGCGACTCGGCGCTGTTCCAGATCGGGCAGGAGCCCGCGTCGGTCGCGGTGTTCGATCGCTACCTCGAGCAACTCGCCGGCTACCTGCGGGGTGAGGAGATCGACATCGACGGGAAGCCGAGCCGGCTGCACTGGCTCGGCCGCGCCGCCCAGCCGAAGGTGCCGCTCGACGTAGCCGCCACCGGCCCCAAGGTGATCGCGAGTGCCGCCCGCCACGCCGATCGGATCACGTTCGCGGTGGGGGCCGACGCGGAGCGCATCGGGTGGGGGATCGGGATCGCCCGCGACGCTCGGGCGGAGGCCGGTCTCGACCCGGACGGCATCGCCTTCGGCGCGTTCGTGAACGTCGTGCCGCACCCGGACGCGGCCACCGCGGTCGAGCTGTCACGGGGGACGGTCGCCACCGTTGCCCACTTCTCGGGCATGGCCGGGAGCACGGGCGAGGGCCAGCGACCCGAGGACCGGGAGGTCTTCGAGCGGCTCCACGCCGAGTACGACCGGCCCCACCACACCATGGGTCGGGCCCGTCACGCCGCGGTGATCGACGGCGACTTCGCCCGGCGCTTCGCCATCCTGGGGGAGCCGGCGCACTGTCTCGAGCGGCTCGGCGAGCTCCGCGAGGCCGGGGTGGAGCGATTCGTGATCATCGGCCCCTCGATCGACGCCGATCGCGAGGAGCGCCGCCGGTCAGGGCGGCTCATGGTCGAGGACGTGCTCCCCGAGCTCCAGAGTCGCTGACGGCGGAGCGGCGGGCTGTGCCCACGGCGGCCGCCTGACCCGTGTCTCGGTTCGTCACCTCGAGTGTCGCCTCATCTCCGGCGATCGTGACGCCCGCGTCGACGGTCTGGCCGTCGAGCACCATACCGACGAACTTCAGCTCAAGCTGGCCGTGGGCGACGAACTCCTCACCCCATTCGTCGAGCAGCATTCCGTAGGCCGGACCCGCGACCTGGAGCCCCTGGGCCACCAGCCCGGGGAGCCCGAGGCGGCGGGCTTCGTCGGGCTCCGAGTGGTAGTTGCCCCGACGCGAGTAGGCCCGCAGCATGT
>JACDBD010000071.1 GCA_013695115.1 Actinomycetota bacterium
GAGGCCCGGGAGAAGGACACATTCGACACGATCAACCAGCTCCAGAAGAACCTGGCGTTCAACCTCTCCGGCCATGTGCTCCACTCGCTCTTCTGGCAGAACATGAGCCCGGACGGCGGCGACAAGCCCGACGGCGACATCGCCGCCGCCATCGGCGAGTCGTTCGGGTCGTTCGAGGGGTTCCGCAACCAGCTGTCCGAGGCCGCGCTCAACGTGCAGGGGTCGGGCTGGGGCGCGCTCACGTGGGAGCCGCTCGGCCAGCGTCTCATCGTCGAGCAGGTCTACGACCACCAGAGCAACGTCGGCCAGGGCGCGCCGCCGCTCCTCGTGCTCGACATGTGGGAGCACGCCTACTACCTCCAGTACAAGAACGTGAAAGCCGACTGGGTCGACGCGTTCTGGAACATCGTCAACTGGCCCGACGTCGCGGCGCGGTTCGCGCGGGCGCGCGAGCTCAAGCTGCTGTAGCCAGCCTCCGCATCGTCATCAGTTCGATCCGCCGCTGACCGGGGGGATGACCGCGACCTCGTCGCCGTCGCGGAGCACGGTGGCGTCACCCTCGGTCGGCTCGTCGCCGTTGACCCAGACCCGCGCGTTCTCGAGGACGGCGGTGAAGTCCGCGCCGTACGCGGCGCGGGCCGCCGCGAGCACGTCGCCCACGGTGGCGGCATCGAACTGGCCCTCGGCCCGCCCGGCGGTCTCGCGCGCCCGGGCGAAGAGACGGAGCGTGATCGTCAGCTCTTGATCTCCGCCACGCCGTCTTTGATCACGACGTCGCCGTCGGGGTTGGTGGTCTCGTAGGCGAAGGTGGTCACGCCGTCGTGCTGACCCGAGCGCCAGAACCGGGTCGTGACCTCCTCGCCCGGGAGCACCGGCTTCGAGAACCGGACCGCCAGGCGCTGCAACCGGGTCGGATCGCCGGCGGCGAGGTTCTGGATCGCGGCCCACGACGTGAACGCCATCGTGCACAGGCCGTGGATGATGATGCCGGGCAGCCCGACGGACTGGGCGAACTCCTCGTCGAGGTGGATCGGCACGGTGTCGCCGGACGCGTCGGAGTACCGGTAGGTCTGGTCCTTGTCGAACGTCTGTGACGCGACGGCCACCGGCTCGGCCGAGCGCACCTCCTCGGGGAAGCGGTGAGCGGGGGCTTCCTCACCCTTGCCCTCGCCGTCGTTCACGCCCCGGAAGAAGGTCACGGAGTACTGCTCGTTGACGAGCTCACCACTGTCGTCGCGGGTCTCGATGAGGGAGACGACGGTGGTGCCCGACGACTTCACGTGCACGCCGATGGGTGCCGCCTTCGAGCGGAGCACCATGCCGGGCGTGATCGGCTGGTGAAAATACATGTCCTGCTCGCCGTGCACGACGAACGGCATCGCCTCCGCCGGGGTCACCTGGCCCACCGCACCGCCCATGGCGTCCCAGACCGGCACGACCGCGAACACCGGTGGCGCCAGCTCGCCGCTCGTGTGCGCCGGGATCGGGTCGTTGGTGGCGGCGGCGTACGCCTTGGCCCGCTCGGCCTCGACCTTGAACTCGCGCTCGTCGCTCCACTGTCCGACCTTGTCGATGGCGAACGGCATTTGAGATCTCCTCAGCTCGGTTGCCGGCGTTGCTCGGTGGCCACGTTCTCCACGTTCGTGCGGGCGGCCGGCACGGCTTCGAGGCGCTCGGTCGGGATCGTCTCGCCGGTCACCTCGTCGATGCCGTAGGTCCCCTCGTCGATCCGGCGCAGCGCCGCCTGGATCTCGGCCAGTTCTCCCTCGAGTTGCTCGAGGATCGACAGGTCCTTCTCGCGCTCGAACGTCTCCGAGCCCGTGTCGGCGGGGTGCTGGTCGTAGTCGGAGAGCTCCGACGCCTGCTCGTTCTCGCTGTCGTCGCCGAGGTCGGCCCGCACCGACTCGATCAGGCCCTCGACCCGCTCCCGTTCGGCGTGCAACCGCTCCCGCGCCTGCTCGCCGTCGTGTTCGCTCATGGGCGTCAGGCTACCCAAGGGCGCGTCTCACGATCCGGCCAGCCGCAGCTCGAGGAACCGGGCCTCCTCGGACAAGAGGCCCTCGAGGGCATCGAGTCGCGCCGACGGCGACTCCAGCTCGAGGAGGCGCTGGGCATCGAGCGGACCGAGGGGGGCGACCGCGGCCGCCTCGAACGAAGCCCGCACCACGTCGTCGTCGAGCTCCACGTCGACGGAGGGCCCGGCGTCACCCAGCTCGGTGCGCAGCGCGAGCACGCGTCGCAGCAGGCGCGCCACCTCGATGCGCCGGGTCTCGGAGTCGGTCGCGGCGTCGTCAGAGGCTTGGTCGTCGAGAAACTCGACATCGGCGCGCGGGTAGGGCTCCTCCGCCAGCCACCGCTTCACCCGCAGTCTCTTCGTGCCGACCGCGGCAAGGACGTAGCGGCCGTCGGGCAGCCGGCCGGCCTCGAGGATCTTCGCCACCGTGCCCACCGTGAAGCGGGTGTCGCCGCCGCCAACCTCGCTGCCCCGCTCGATCAGCACGACGCCGAACTCGCCGTCGCCGGCGAGACAGGCCTCGGTGAGCGCGCGGTAGCGGGCCTCGAAGACGTGGAGCGGCAGCAGCGCGTGCGGAAACAGCACGTTGCCGAGCGGGAACATGGGAAGCCCGCGCGGCATCGCCTAGTTGCCGCGCGCCCGGAGCGCGGCGGCCTGGTGGCCGGCTTTCTCGGCGGCGTCACCGGTGAGCTCGCCCGCGAGCGCGTCGAGCTCCCTCGCCGCCTCGGTGAACCGACCAACCGTGCCGAGCAACGCCGCCAACGCGGCCCGCTCGTCGGCCGATACCTCCGGCATCCGCAGCCGCAGCCGCAGCACCCACGCCGCCCCCGGCGGGTCGCGGCGCAGCAACGAGTGCTGGAGGTTCGTGAGCATGCGACCAACGATGGCGGCGGTGCTCGTGGGCTCGAGGTACCCGGCTCGGAACTCGGCGTCGGTACCCCGCACGCGGCTGAAGAGCTCGCGACAGCCTTCCTCGTCGAGCCGTCCTCCCCCGTGGAAGGGATCGAACCAGACGGGGGTGGCGTCGGCCGGCCGAACGAGGAAGTGCCCCGGCATGCTCACGCCGAGCACGGGCACGTCGAGGCGCCGTCCGACCTCCATCATCAGGACGCTGAGCGAGATCGGGATGCCGAGCCGGCGGCTGAGCACGTCGTCGAGGTACGAGTTACGGGGATCGCTGTAGTCGGTGGTGTTGCCGGCGAACCCGCGCTCGACGAACAGGAACTCCGCCAGCGCCTCGGCGCCGGTGACCGTGGCGTCCGCCGCCAGCTGGTCGAGCGCCGCGAGCACCGTGTCGACGTCGAGGCCGGGATGGGCGTGCGCGGCGATGAGCGCAGCCGCCTGATCCAGCGGGAGCTCCGCGTCGGGCCGCTGCATCAGCTCGGTGAAGCGCGCGGTCGCTTCCACGCGGTCGACGCTACTGTGATTCAGATGGTCGCCGACCTGCACGACACGATCCACGGCCGCTTGCGCGGCGTCAACCAGCGCCTCACCGCCAACCGCAAGGCGATCATCGAAGTGCTCTCGTCCGCGCCGCGACCGCTCACGATCCCCGAGATCTTGGCGTCGGGCCGCGACCTCGCGCAGAGCTCCGTGTACCGCAACCTCGTGGTACTCGAGCAGGCCGGGCTCGTGCACCGGATCGTCACCAATGACGAACATTCCCGGTTCGAGCTCGCCGAGGACCTGACCGGTCACCACCACCATCTGATCTGCGCCAACTGCGGGATGGTCGAGGACGTGCCCGCGTCGGCGGGACTCGAGAAGTCGGTGCACTCGGCCACCGCCCAGATCGCCCGGTCCACCGGTTTCCGAACCCAGCACCACCGGGTCGACCTCGTCGGCCTGTGCCGGGACTGCGGGTAGCCGAGCGCGCGGCTACCAGTTCACCTCGGCGCACCCCTCGTGATCGTCCGGCTCCACCTGGAGCGTGGCATGGGTGATCGAGTAGTCCACCCGCAGGACGTCGCGCGCCCGGTCGAGGACACCGTGGGCGTCGGTCCCGGCCCGCGTGACCAGATGGGCGCTGGCGACGTCCATCTCCGACGTGAGGGTCCACACGTGGAGGTCGTGCACGTCGACGACGCCCGGTAGGCCGGCGAGATCGGCCTGCAACCGCGCCACGTCGAGGTGCGCGGGCGCGGCCTGCATCAGCACGCGCAACGACCGACGGGCGAGGCTCCAGGCCCGGGGCAGGACCCAGAGGCCGATGGCCGCGGCCGCGATCGGGTCGGCGTACGCCCAGCCCGTCGTCGCGACGACCACGCCGGCGACGATCACTCCGACCGAGGCGAGCATGTCGGTGACGGCATCGAGGTACGCCCCCTCGACGTTGAGGCTCTCGCGAGCGCCCGGCCGCAGGAGAAAGAACACGACCACGTTGACCGCCAGCCCCGCCGCGCCCACCACGAGCATCGGGCCGGCGCGGACGTCGGGCTCGTCGCCGAGGCGGAGCCCCGCTTCCACCAGGAGGTAGCCGGCCACCCCGAGGAGGAGGACGGCGTTGGCGAGGGCGGCCAGGATCTCGAGCCGGTACAACCCGAACGTGCGGGAGCCGTCGCCCGGGCGGCGCGCTGCCCGGCTGGCCAGGCCGATCGCGGCCACCGCCATCCCGATCCCGACCGCGTCGGTGAGCATCTCGGCGGCATCCGAGAGCAGCGCGAGCGAGCCGGTCA
>JACDBD010000109.1 GCA_013695115.1 Actinomycetota bacterium
CTCGAGTGACTCGGCCATCGCGTCGACGTAGGCGCGCCGCGGGGGCGGTAGGGCGCGAGCCTCGTCCTCGGGCGGTCCCAGCCGCCGACCGGCCGCGACCGCGCCCACGAGCGAAGCGAGCGCGAGGCCGACCAGCGCGAGCTTCCACCGACCGGGGATCGCCCCGAGGCCGGTGGCGTCGCCGTACCCGTGCTGGCCCTCGGCGAAGCGGACGATGGTGCTGTCGCCGACGATCTGGAGCGCGAAGGCGGCGTTGTCTGCCCGGTCGAGCAGGCGGTTCTGGAGTAAGGAGGTGTCGGCGAGCATGACGACCCGGCCGGCGCCGACCTCGGCGACCGTCGCCACCACCACCTCGCCGTCGGCGAGTATCGGCTCGGTCTCGCCGAGCTCCTCCCACGACCCGTCGCCCTCGGTCGCGACAACATCGATGCCGTCCACCTCGGGCGCGTCGCCGTCCGGCCGAACCCGACGCACCCCGTCGGGCGACCACTCCGGAGACCGGTCGAGTAGCGCGCTCAGCAACCCGGTCGAGCTCGCGCCCCCGGCGACGAGCCGCCCGCCCGCGTCGACGAACGCCCGCACGGCGCGCTCCTCCTCCCCGCTCACGCTGTCGGGATCGAGCACCACCAACGTGCTGTCGACTGCCAGGCCCTCGTCGTCGAGGCTGCCGCGCACCGCGCTTGTCGAGGCACCGTTGCGCCGCAGCAGCTCGGCCCACGCCGCGACGCCGGTGCTGCCGGTCGAGAACGACGATGACCGAGGCGCGGTCTCGTCGGCGCCGCGCGTGGTCGAGTCGAGTAGCTGGAGGCCCACGTTGACGGCGATGACCGCGAGCACGATCACGATCGTCACCCGTGCCGCCGGATGAAGGCCGCGCCAACCCCGCGCCGTGCTCACCGGCGCACTCACCGTCGGGCCTCCTCCAGCACCCGCGGCCACCATTCCCGCGCGAGCCGGACGTCGTCGGGCGACGCCCGCCGTCCGCCGTACGCGACTCCGTCGAACTTGATCGCGAGGTCGTCGAACGCGGGCTGGCGCAACCGCCGCGCGACCTGACCCGACGTCAGCGAGGGCCGGAACCGGATCGCGCCAACGTCGTCGAGGCGCAGCAGTCCGGCCCGGAAGCGGAGGCGCAACGCCCGGTCGAGATCGCCGCGCCGCTCGGCCTCGTCGGCCTCGCGCTCGAGTCGGGCGGGATCGAGGCTCGCTTCGGTGGCATCGCGGCGGGACCGGCGTCTCACGGCCACGCCGCCACGACCGCGTCGGCGCGCGACCGCCGTCGCGACCACGGCGAAGAGAGCTACCAAGCCGGCGAAGAGCACGAGGCGCCCGGGAACCGACGACAACAGCGTGTCGAAGAACTCGCCGATGGGACGGAGCCGGTCGCCGAGCCACTCGAGTACGCCCTCGAACGGCCGGGGCACGTCCGCGGGCTTGTAGCGGCGCTGGTCGAGGATGTCGCGCGCCTGGCGGCGCGCGTTGTCGGGATCCGCGCCGCCTCCGGCGAGGGCGACGAGCGTCCGGGTCACGAGAAGGGTGCCGATGGCGGACCCGATGACGGGGCCGCGGGAGGAGCCGGCGGCGGAGGTGGTGGCGACCACCCGGGTGGGGGCGCGGCGCCCGGGATCTCGTCCCGGCCCGCGACCCACTGCGGGACGTCGCCCGGCGCGGGCGTCGGCGCTCCCACCCGCTGCGCCATCAGCTGCAGGTCGAGTCCCTCCTTGCGCACCCGGAGGTCGACGTAGATGACGACCAGCACCGCCACCAGGAACGGAGTGGTCAGGATCGTGCTGATCGTTCCGGTGATCGTCGAACCGACGATGAACACGAACACGTTGGGGTCGTCGCCGCCGGCGAGGATCAACCCGACGACCGGAAGCGTCAGCACGGACTGCACGATGGTGATCAACAGGTAACCGAGCAGCAGCACGCCGAACGTCGGCCACCACCTCCCCCGGACGAGCCGGAACGACCGCGTGAGCGCCTGCCATCCCCGGGCGTCTTCGATCAGCAGGGCGGGGACCGCGAGCGAGTACGCCACCGCGAGCCAGACGCCCGGGATGAAGCAGCCGAGCGTGCCGAGCCCGACCATCAGCCCGTACAGGAACCCGACCCACAACAGGGAGTGCAGACGGCGGCCGGCGTAGCGCAGGGACGCGACCCAGTCGACCTCCTCGCCGAAGTAGGCGCCGGCCACGATGCGCGTGCACGCGGCCAGGGCGACGAGCGTGGCGAGCAACCCGAGGATGCTGACGACGAAGTTGCCGGCGAGCTGAGTCCAGAACTCGCTGTTGATCTCGGTCGTCGTCGAAGTCGTCGTGCTGATCGCGTCTTCGTCGAGCGTCGACAGGCTCACGAACGCGCTCAGCACCTGGATGGGGATCGTGACGACCGCGACCAGCTTGGCCAGCGCGACGAACCGGTTGGTGGTGATCTTGATCCCGGCGTCGAGGATCTCGCCGATGCGCAACGGCCGCAGCTGGGACGCGTCGACGGACATCGCCGCGACAGTACTCAGGCGCTCACGGAGTGAGGATGCGCGCGGTGTCGTCGGCCTCGCCGAGGACGACGCCGTAGGTGATGTACGGCCCCCAGACCGTGATGCCCGCGGGGCCGACGTCCTTCAGCTCGCCGTGGTCGTGGATGCAGCGGCCGAACGAGCGCCACAGCGCCCGGTGCCGCCGGCCTTTCTCCGTGAGCCCCCACCCGGCCGTGAGCGACGCGGCGAGCGACAGCACCATCGCGATCGGGATCGCGACCCAGAACACCCGGGGCCGAGTGAAGAGGTAGATGCAGAACCCGACCGCGGTCGTCGTGACGGCACCGCTGGTGTCGATGAGGCGCAGGACGCGCGTCACGTAGCCGGGCCCGGCCGCGGCCTGGATCGCGTCGCGCTTGTACCCGAGGTCGTCGTCCACCGGTGGTGGGAGCAACTGCTGCACAACCAGAGCGCCCTGTGGCTCAAGGCGCGGCTCCTCTTCCGGCGCAACGTGGTCGTGACGTCCGTCCCCACCCACCTCGACTGACCGCCGATCAGCCCTCCGACGTCCAGGTCTGGGAGACCACTTCCTCGGCGACGCGCTCGTCCTCTTCCGGAACGCCGGGCATCAACGGCCGCGCCGCCCGCGGCGCCTGCCCGAGCACGACGCCGTAGGCGAGGTTCGGCCCCCAGATCGCGACCGCGGCGGGCCCGACGGCGCGCACACTGCCCTGGGCCTCGAGGTAGCGGGCGAACGCCTCCCAGCGGGCCCGTAGCTCGTTGCCTGCGAGCGTGAGCCGGTACCCCGACGCCAGGCCCATCAGGTGGGGAAAGCCGTTGGCGAAGAGGATGAGGCCGATGAACACGAGAATGTGGTCGAAGAGCATGAGTGACAGCCCGACCGCGGTGAAGATCAGCACGAGCGTCAACCCGATGTAGGGGATCACGGGCTGGGCGAGCCCGGCCACAGTGGCGCGCTGGCGAGCGTCGCGGCGGAAGGCGCGCCACCAGCGCGCCTTGTCCTGGAACACCGGAGGTCCGACGACGTCGCCGTTCGGTTCGGCGTTCTCGCGCAGGCCGCCGATCACGAGCTTCTCGCCCTCGGTCGCGCCCTCGGCATGCTCTCGGACGCGAACCACGAGCCGGTCCCCGTACTCCTCGACCTCGAGCTGGTTCCGGTGGGCGAGGTCGAGCACCGTGCCGGCAACGGCGGTGCGACCGGGCTTTCCCTCACCGTGGAGCACCGCCACGACCGCGGGGTCGTGGTCGCTCGGCGGCTCGGCCAGCTCGCCAGGCACGTCGACGACGACCCGGCGCCGCTTCTGGAAGCCGCGGATCACGACCAGGAGAAAGATCACCCACGCGGGCACAGTGATCGCCAGCGCGACGCCCAACATGATGATGTCGGCGATGGTGTCGCCGACGCCGCCGTCACCCATCGGGATCACGACCGGCCAGCCGAACACCATCATGCCGAGGCCGACGATCGTGAACAGCAACGCCACCGGCCACGCCAGCGGGGTGCCGCGTGACACCGTGATGTTGATCCCGGTCACCTTCGGCACCGCCGAAGCGCTAGAGCGTCTTGACGAGGGTGGCGTCGCCCTGGCCGCCGCCGCCGCACAGCGCGGCCGCGCCGAGGCCACCACCCCGGCGACGCAGCTCGTTCACGATGGTCGCAACCACGCGCGTCCCCGACATCCCGATGGGGTGGCCGAGCGCGATCGCGCCGCCGTTCACGTTGGTGATCTCGTCGGTGATGCCCAGGTCCTTCATCGATGCCAGCCCGACGGCGGCGAACGCCTCGTTGAGCTCGAACAGGTCGATGTCGCCGACGCTCCCGTCGACGGCCTCGAGCGCCCGCTTGATCGCCCGGGACGGCTGGGTGAGCAGCGACGGGTCGGGGCCGGCCACCATCCCGAAGCCGACCAGCTCGGCGATCGGGGTCGCTCCCAGCTCCTCGGCCTTCTCCCGGCTGGTCACGATCACGGCGGCGGCCCCGTCGGAGATCTGGGAGGCGTTACCGGCGGTGATCGAGCCGTCCTTGGCGAACGCGGGCTTGAGGGCGCCCAGCGAATCGGCGGTGGTGCCGGGGCGGACGCCTTCGTCGGTGTCGACCACGATCGGGTCGCCCTTGCGCTGGGGGACCTCGACCGGCGTGATCTCAGAGGCGTTGCGGCCCTCCTTGATGGCGTTGGCCGCCCGCTCGTGGCTCTGGGCCGCTACCTCGTCCTGAGCCTGCCGGGTGATCCCGCCGAACTGGCCTACGTACTGCTCAGTGCCGGCGCCCATGTGGACGGCGTCGAAGGCGCACCACAGGCCGTCGTTGATCATCGAGTCGACGAGCTTGTCGTTGCCCATGCGGTAGCCGGCGCGCGCCCCCGGCAGGAGGTAGGGCGCGTTTGTCATCGACTCCATGCCGCCGGCCACGACCACCTCGGCGTCACCCGCCTGGATCATCTGGTCGGCGAGGTAGATCGCGTTCATGCCCGACAGGCACACCTTGTTCACCGTGATCGCGGGCACGGTCATCGGCACGCCCGCCTTCTCCGCCGCCTGGCGCGCGGTGATCTGACCCTGGCCCGCTTGGAGCACCTGCCCCATGGCGACGTAGTCGACCTGCTCGGCGTCTACACCGGCGCGCTCGAGCGCGGACTTGATCGCGAAGCCGCCGAGCTCCATAGCGCTGAACGACCCCAGCGCGCCAGAGAGCTTGCCGATGGGCGTGCGGGCGGACGAGAGGATGACCGAACCGGGCATGGTGCGCCTCCGTGCAGAACGGAACCGAACAGCGGGTTACCAGAGGGTAGCCCGAAGGTCGACCGGACAGACCAGTCGAGCCGTCCACTACCTTCGTGGACATGACCGCCATCGACGCCATCCGCGCCGCGATCCTCGAGGACGCTCCCGGCGACGAGATCGCGGCACTGCCGCTCCCGGAGGCCTTCCGGGCCGCGCTCGTGCGCGCCGACGAGCAGGAGATGTTCGCCGGCCTCCCGTCGGAGGAGAAGGACCCGCGCAAGTCCACCCATGTGGAGGAGGTTCCGCTTCCCGAGCTCGCCCCCGACGAGGCCTATGTCGCGGTGATGGCGTCGGCGATCAACTTCAACACGGTGTGGACCTCGATCTTCGAGCCCCTCCCGACGTTCGGGTTCCTCCAGCGCCTCGGTAAGGAGAGCGTCTGGGCCAAGCGCCACGACCTCCCGTACCACGTGATGGGCAGCGACGCCGCCGGAGTCGTCCTGCGCGTCGGATCCGCGGTGCGCAACTGGAAGCCCGGTGACAAGGTGACCGTGCATTGCAACTACGTCGACGACCAGGACCCGTCGGCGCACGACGACTCGATGCTCGCGGTCAACCAGCGCATCTGGGGCTTCGAGTCCAATTTCGGCGGCCTGGCCGAGATCGGGCTCGTGAAGGCCAACCAGCTCATGCCCAAGCCCGCCCACCTCACCTGGGAGGAGTCGGCCTGCAACGCCCTGTGCAACAGCACCTCGTACCGCATGATCGTGAGCCCCAACGGCTCTCAGATGACCCAGGGCCAGACGGTCCTGGTCTGGGGCGCCAGTGGGGGGATCGGCGCTTACGCCTGCCAGTACGTGCTCAACGGCGGCGGGACCCCGGTCGGGGTGGTGTCGTCACCCGAACGGGTGGCGGTGCTCCGCGAGATGGGCGTCGAGCACGTCATCGACCGCAAGGCCGAGGGCTACAAGTTCTGGAGCGACGAGCACACCCAGGACCCGGCCGAGTGGCGGCGGTTCGGTAAGAAGATCCGGGAGCTCGCGGGGGCCGACCCCGACATCGTCTTCGAGCACCCCGGGCGCTCGACGATGGGCGCGTCGGTGTTCGTGTGCAAGCGGGGCGGGATGATCATCACCTGCGCGGCGACGTCGGGCTTCACGATCGAGTACGACAACCGCTATCTCTGGATGATGTTGAAGACGCTCAAGGGTTGCCACTTCGCCAATTACCGCGAGGCGTGGGAGGCCAACCGGCTCGTGGGCGAGGCGAGGATCCACCCGACGCTGTCGCGCGTGTACACGCTCGACCACACGGGGGAGGCCGCGGCCCAGGTCCACGCCAACCTGGTCGAGGGCAAGGTCGGCGTGCTCGCGCTCGCGCCCGAGGAGGGGCTGGGCGTCACCGATCCCGAGTTGCGGGATCGGCACCTCGACCAGATCACGCTGTTCCGACGTCATGCTGGGTAAGAGGCACGCAGGATGACCGACTCCGTGCTCACCGAGATCGACCACGTCGCCATCGCGGTGCGCGACCTCGAGGCCGCCGTCGCGTACTACCGCGACACC
The DNA here is from genome assembly GCA_013695115.1 of Actinomycetota bacterium. Classification (GTDB taxonomy): domain Bacteria; phylum Actinomycetota; class Acidimicrobiia; order IMCC26256; family JACDBD01; genus JBPCMN01. Next base: position 6,787 of record JACDBD010000109.1, read on the forward strand.
TACGGCGTCGACGTCGACCACCGCGAGGTGGTGGAGTCCGACGGGGTCGAGGAGGCGCTGCTGAAGGTGGCCGACTCGTACGTGCAGCTCCTGACGCCGGTGCGGGACGACTCGCCCGTCGCCAAGTACATCGAGAAGCGGGGCGAGGGTATCCATCACGTGGCCTACCGGGTGAAGAGCTGCGCCGATGCCCTCGCTCGGGTGAAGGCGGCGGGCCACAAGGTGATCGACGAGGAGCCCCGGCCGGGGAGTCGGGGCACGACGGTGGCGTTCGTCCACCCCAAGACCGCCTTCGGCACTCTCATCGAGCTCGTCGAGGAGTGACGGAACTTCACTACGGATCGGTCCGCCTGCGCGACGGCCGACATCTCGAGTTCAACGACTGGAACCCCGGCGGCGGCCCGCCCGTCGTCCTGCTCCACGGCTCGCCCGGGTCGCGGCACTTCCATCCCGATCAGCAGGCGACGCACGCCTCCGGCGTCCGGCTGATCACGTACGACCGGCCCGGCTTCGGGCGCTCCCACCGACGCGAGGGTCGCGAGCTCCTCGACACCGCGGCCGATGTCGACCAGCTCGGCGACCACCTCGGGCTCGACCGGTTCGCGCTCGTCGGCATCTCTGCGGGCGGCGCCCACGCGCTCGCCTGCGCCCACGTCCTAGGCGACCGGCTCGCCAC
>JACDBD010000062.1 GCA_013695115.1 Actinomycetota bacterium
ACGCGAGGGTGCGCGTCCAGGCGTCGGCAGCGTCGTCGGGACGGTGCGCCGGACGGTCGCAATCGTGGACGAAGCCGTGGTCGGCGCCGGCGTACACGACGATCTCGTGCTCGGGCTTACCCTCCCAGGCCTTCCGGAGCGCGTCGATGTCGGCCGCGGGTGTCCACGGGTCCTGGTCCCCGAAGAACGCCAGGGTCGGGCAGGCGTCGGCGGCGGAGTCGAGCGGCTCGCGCTGGCCGGGGCCGCGCCACGCGTCGGGAACGCGGATCATCCCGTAGAACGGCACCGCCCGTTCGAACGAACCGGTCGCGGCGGCCTTGAGCGTGTACATGCCGCCCATGCAGAAGCCGAGCACCGACACGTGCGGGACGCGATCGGTGTCGACGAGGTAGTCGGCGGCGCGTTGGAGGTCACCGACCTGGGCGTCGTCGTCCAGGTCCTTGACGCGCTCCATGCGGCCCATGGCGTCGAGTGCGCCGCGCTCGTCCTCGGAGAGGCGGGCGAACGGCTCAGGTGCGCAGACCGCGAGCCCGTGGGTGGCGAGCCGCCGGCACAGGTCGTCGAACAACGGCCGCACCCCCATGATGTCGGGATGGACGACCAGTCCGGCGACGGGTTCGCCCTCGGGCATCGCGTGGATCGCCTCGACCGCGACGCCACCATGACCCTCGAGCGTGACCCGCTCCGCATTCGCGGCCCGTTCGCCTTCGACCAGCGCGCTCACACGTAACGTTCGAGGATCGACGTCTCCGCCAGGCGGGACAGACCTTCCTTGATCGCGCGCGCACGCGCATCGCCGACGCCCTCGACCTCGACCAGGTCGGTGACGCCGGCCCGCATGATCTTCTGGAGGTTCGCGAACCGGTCGACGACGTGGTCGGCGACGATCTCGGGAATGCGCGGGATCTTGTGCAGGAGCCGGAAGCCGCGGGGCTGGAGCGCCTGGTCGATGCTCGTGTCAGTGGGCAGGTGGAGCACGTTGGCGACCTCTTGCAGGTCGAGGAGCGACTCCGTGTCGAGATCCGCGAGCCGGTGCATGACGTCGAGCAGCTCCCAGTCGGGCGATTCGGTGAAGTAGTCCTTCGCGACCAGACGCCGGTCGTCTTCCACCCCACCCATGAGCTCCTCCAGCTGGAGTAGCACCAGCCGGCCGTCGGCACCAAGCTCGATCACGTACCCCTCGATCTCGTCGGCGATGCGGCGGACCATCTCGGCCCGCTGGAGCACAGTGGCGACGTCGCGCACGGTCACGAGGTCCTCGACCTCGAGGGCCGACAGGGAGCTGCTCACCGCGTCGAGCCGAGCCTTGTACCGCTCGAGGATCTGGAGCGCCTGGTCGGCGCGGGCGAGCACGCGGGGGATGGCCTCGAGGGTGCGCTTCACGCCCTTGCGGTGAATGGCGACCACCGACATGTCCTCGGACGCGGTGATGACGGGGACGTCGATCTGGCGGGCCACGCGCTCAGCCGTGCGGTGACGGGTCCCGGTCTCGGAGGTCGGGATATCGGGGTCGGGAACGAGGTGGACGTTGGCCCGGGCGACCCGGGAGGTGTCGGCGGCGAGGATGATCGCGCCGTCCATCTTGGCGAGCTCGGAGAGTCGCTGCGGGGTGAACTCGGCGTCGAGCAGGAAGCCGCCCGAGCAGAGCCCGAGCACTTCGGGCCCATCGCCGACCACGATGAGCGCGCCCATCCGCGCCTGCAGGATGCGGTCGAGGCCCTCGCGCAGCTGCGTGCCCGGGGCCACCAGCCGCAGGGCGGCGAGCATCGATTCGCTCCGCGTCGGTCGCGCCACCAGGATCCCTCCAGCTCTCGAACGGCAAGCGCCTGCACGTTCGAGGGTTGGGGCAAATCTACCAAGGAGCGGCCCGGGTCCGTCCTGCCGGTACCTGACGGTCCGTCAGGCGGCGTGGCGCTGTCGCACCGGGCCCAGCGCCGCGACCAGCGCTTCCCCGAGATCGGCCACTCCCACCACGTCGATTCCCCGAGCGGCTGGGGTCGACGGGGGCGCGAGCGCCCGGGTGAACCCGAGGCGAGCGGCCTCGGCCAGCCGTCGGCCCGTCCGCCCGACCTGGCGGATCTCGCCTCCCAGCCCGACCTCGCCGACCACCACGGTGTCGGATGGGACCGGCGTTCCCCGGCGCGCGCTTGCCACCGCGAGGGCGACGGCGAGGTCGGCGCCGGGGTCGCTGACCCGCACGCCGCCGGCGACGCTGGCGAACACGTCGGCCCTTCCGACCGCCAGGCGGGCGTGCTGCTTCAGCACCGCGAGCAGCAGGGTGAGCCGGCTGGCGTCGAGGCCCTGGCCAACCCGCCGCGGCGGCTCGGACGCGTCGCCGGCGACGAGGGCCTGCACCTCGACGAGCAGCGGGCGCGCTCCCTCGAGGACGGGTGCGACCACCGACCCGGGCGCACCCGGGCGGCGGTCGGCGAGAAAGAGCGCGGAGGCGTCGGGCACCGCCACCAGCCCGCCCTCGGCCATCTCGAACACGCCGAGCTCGTGGGTGGGACCGAAGCGGTGCTTGAGGGCGTGCAGGAGCCGGAGCGCGTGCTGCCGTTCCCCGTCGAACGACAGCACCGTGTCGACGATGTGCTCGAGGGTGCGCGGCCCGGCGAGCGTGCCCTCCTTGGTCACGTGGCCGACCAACAGCGTGGTCACACCCCGTTCCTTGGCCAGGCGGACGAGACGGTGGGCGCAGGCGCGCACCTGCGTGACCGAGCCGGGCGCGCCCTGCTGATCGGGATCGTGCACGGTCTGGATGGAGTCGAGCGCGAGCACGTCGGGCGCGTGGCTCTCCGCATGGGCAAGGACCATTGGCAGCGACGTCTCCGAGACGATGAACAGCCCGGGCGCGAGGGTCCCGAGACGACCCGCTCGCCGCCGCACCTGCTCGCGCGACTCCTCCGCGCTCACGAGCAGGCAGCGGGTGCCGCCGTCGGCCATGCGGCTGAGTGCCTGGAGCAGCAGCGTGCTCTTGCCGATGCCGGGCTCACCGCCGAGCACGGTCACCGACCCCGCGACCAGGCCACCGCCCAGCACCCGGTCGAGCTCGCCGACGCCGGTGGGACGGACGGGGGCGCCCTCGGGGTCGACCTCGGCGATGGGCATCGCCACCTCGCCCGGGGACGGCAGGGGGGTCGCCTCACCACGCGCGGTCGCGGCCGCCTCCTCGACGACCGTCCCCCACTCGCCACACGAGGCGCACCGACCGAGCCACCGCGCCGCGGTAGCGCCGCACTCGGTACAGCGGTGGATCGTCCGGGCCTTGGCCATGACGGCGACGGTACCGAGGGGGTGTGACAGCTACGGCGAGGCGCTGCCTAGGGTGCCCGGATGGGAGACCTGGTCGTCGGGTTCGACCTCGACATGACGCTGATCGACTCCCGACCGGGCATCCTCGCCACGCTGTGGGCGCTGTCGGAGGAGACCGGCGTCGCCATCGACGGCGAGCTCGTCGTGAGCCGGCTCGGCCCGACGCTCGAGACCGAGATGGCCGAGTGGTACCCGGAGGAACGGATCGCCGCGGTCTCGGACCGCTTCCGTGAGCTCTACACCGAGCTCGGCGTCCCCGGCTGTCACACCCTCCCGGGTGCGGACGACGCGCTGGCGGCGGTGAAGAGAGCCGGTGGCCGCACCATCGTGATCACCGCCAAGTACGAGCCTAATGCCCGCAAGTGCCTCGAGTATGTGGGCCTCACGGTCGACGACGTCATCGGTTGGCGCTACGGCCCCGGCAAGGCAACGGCGCTGACCGAGCACGGCGCGTCCGTGTACGTGGGCGACACGCCGACCGACGTCGCCGCCGCGCACGCCGCCGGCGCCGTCGGCGTAGCGGTCCCGACCGGGCCGCACCCGGCCGACGAGCTCCGCGCCGCCGGCACGGACGTCCTGCTCGAGACCCTGCGCGATTTCCCGGCGTGGTTCGGGCCCTGGCGTCAGGCTCTGTAGGAGAGCACCACCTGTGCAGGCCCTACTCAGTTTTCTGCTCGAACCGGCCCGAGCCCCGCCTCCGGCGGGACTGGCGGCGGCCGAGCTCGCGGCCACGCAGGTAGACGACGAGCGCGAGGCCGGCGAAAAGCAGTGCGCCGATCACGAGCAGCTGCCGGCTGGGGTCGAAGCGGCTCGAGGACGTCGCGATCTCGACCTTCTCGCCCGGCTTCGGGGTGAACGTCCGCCTCGCGCCGGGCAACCCCACCTCGACGCGCAGCCGGAACGACTCCCGGACCTGGTCGAGCAGCCGCTGGTCGAGCGCGGTCAGGTCGACCTGTTCCGCGGTGAGCGCGGCGACGAGCTCGGGATCGGTGATCACACCGGTCGCCAGCGCCGACAGATCGGCGACCCCCTTCAGCCGGTACTCGTCGAACACCAGACCCTCATCGCGCGTCAGCGACACGTTGCGCAGCGGACCGTGCTGCCCCGTCAGCTCGGTAATCACACCCGCAAGATCAGAAGCGCCGGCGAACTCCTTGCTGATGCGGAGGCGGGCGCTGCCGTCGTCGCGTCGCCTCCACGCGCTGACGTCCCAACCGGCGGCTTCGAGGTCACCCAGCCGCACCCGGTCCTCGAGGGTGGCGCCACCCGCCTCGGCCTCTATCACTGCGTCAGCGTCGAGGGCGACGCGGACCGTGACCGTGCCGCTGCCGTCCTCGCGCACGTCGATCGACACCGTCGTGTCGACCTTGCACCCGCCGAGAGCGAGGCAGCACGCGAGAACGACCAGGAGGCGGCGCATCGGGCGCCGAGTCTGGCACCCCGACGCCCCGTTCTCAGCCCGGGCAGATGGTTCGTACCGAGCAGGGCCGGGTCGGTCCGCGGTATGAAGTGCCCGTGAAGGACGAGGAAGACGCCAAGCTCGACGAGATCGTCGCGACCGCCGGCGACATGGGCGTCGAGATCGACGCCGACGAGGCCCGCAAGTGGGTGCTGGCGGTCGCCGCCGGGGGCGACACCGGGACGATCGCGGTCGACGCCTCTGCCGGGATCTTCGCCGACCGGGTCACCATGCTCGACTTCGATCCCGACGACCTCGACCACATCCGCGGGCTCGTCCCCCACGGCCGGGTCGAGACCCACCCGGCGGTGGAGTCCGCCATCGCCATCGCCGGCAGCTCGGCCCAGGGCCGGGTGCAGCTCTTCCCCGGCGACGTCGACTTCTTCGAAAGGGTGCACGTTCGGGCGAAGGACGAAGCCGAGGCGCACCAGGTCCTACGGGACGTCCTGCGAGAGACGGCACTGCGGGCGCTCGGCGAGGCCGACATCATGCTGCTGTACCTCGAGGTCGGCGTCTACCGCGAGACGGTCCGCGTCGACGGCGAGATGCGGGATGCGGGCGACAACCTCTCGTGGACCTCGGAAGCGCTCGTCGCCGGCGAGATCGCGGCCGAGTCCGCCGACGGCCGACCCGTGACGGTTCGGTGGGACGACACCACCGTCGGCGGTGGATGGGTCTACCTCGGTTGGATCGCGGCCGACCGGGAGCGGGGGCGGATCGCCCTGATGAGCAACATGGTGGACGCCACCTGGGAGGACCCGACCGGCGCCATCCACGCGCTCGACGGCGCGGTCGATCCCCTGTCGCAGGAGGTCTACCTCGAGCTCGACGCCCTGCCGCTGGTGGCCAAGCTCGACCGCGCGGTCGCGCCCGACGCCCGCGCCACCTACGCCGCCGCCATGCGCGACCAGGTTTCCCGCTACCTGACCGAGCCCAGCTTCGGCAAGGTCGCCAAGCGCCTTTACAACCTGTTCCGGGTGACCGACGAGCTCGAGGCGGCCGCCTACGTGCGCGAGCTGTTCGACGAGTCGCCCGCCCGCCTGTACCAGGTGTCGGGGCTACTCGACGCGGCCGATGCCGCGCTCGACGAGTCGTCGGGCATCGACCGCGACACGGTGCTCCGCCAGCTCGATGTGGTGGCGGCGGCGATCAAGGACGCGACCGAGGGCGACGAGGAGGACGCGCTGCTCGCGTCGCTGGCTCGGCTGCGCGAGGCCGCCTTGCAGGAGGGCCGCGAGGGGACGTCGTGGGCCGACGTGCTCACCGAGGTCCGCAAGGGCTGCGCCGCCGAGGTGAACGACTTCTTCCGGTCGCGCCTGCTCGGCCACGTGACCGTGCGCGGCTACGTCGAGTCCCTCGGGAAGTAGCAAGCCGCGTGCTGTTCGGTAGCCGCCGCCTGTGGAGATAGGCGTTCCGCGGAACGCGCCTTCTCCACAGGACTCGTCCGGGTTACGCCTCAGCCCGTCGAGTGAGGCGGAAGCGCGAAGGAAGAGCTATGAGTCCTCGGCGGCGCCGCTGCCGGCGAGCTCGACCGGCGGGGGCTCGATGCCCTCGATCGCCCGGAAGGTGATCTCGGCGTCGTCGCCCTCACCCTCGCTGTCGACCAGCACGGTCTCGCCGGCGTGGAACTCCTTCCACAGGATCTTCTCGGAGAGCGGGTCCTCGAGCATGCGCTGGATGGCGCGCCGCAGCGGCCGAGCTCCGAGCTGCGGGTCGTAGCCCTTCTTCGCCAGCGTGGTCTTCGCCTCGGGCGTGAGCTCGAGCGCGAGGCCCTGGCCCTCGAGCTGCTCCTGCACCCGCTTGATGAGGAGGTCGACGATCTCGGTGACCTCGTCCATGCTCAGCTCGTTGAAGACGATGACCTCGTCGATACGGTTGAGGAACTCGGGACGGAAGCTCTTCTTGAGCTCCTCGGTCACCTTCTCCTTCATCTTTTCGTAGGTCACCGCCGAGTCGGCAGGGCCGAAACCGATCGCGGCCTTGCGCAGGTCGGCGGTACCGAGGTTAGACGTCATGATGATCACGGTGTTCTTGAAGTCGACCGTGCGGCCTTGGGCGTCGGTCAGGCGCCCGTCCTCGAGGATCTGGAGGAGCGTGTTGAACACGTCGGGGTGGGCCTTCTCGATCTCGTCGAAGAGCACCACCGAGAACGGCTTGCGGCGCACGGCCTCGGTGAGCTGTCCGCCCTCGTCGTAGCCGACGTAGCCCGGAGGCGAGCCGACCAGGCGTGACACGGTGTGCTTCTCCATGTACTCGCTCATGTCGAGCTGGATGAGCGCGGCCTCGTCGCCGAAGAGGAACTCGGCCAGCGTCTTGGCCGTCTCGGTCTTCCCCACACCCGAGGGGCCGAGGAAGATGAACGAGCCCGACGGCCGCTTCGGGTCCTTCAGACCGGCGCGCGTCCGCCGGATCGACTGCGAGACCGCCGTGACCGCGTCGTGCTGGCCGACGATCCGCTTGTGCAGCTCGTCCTCCATGCGGAGGAGCTTGGCCGTCTCCTCCTCGGTGAGCTTGTAGACGGGGATGCCGGTCCACATGGCGAGGACCTCGGCGATCGACTCCTCGTTGACCTCGTTGAAGAGGTCGACGCCCTCCGCCTTCCACTCCGACTCCTTGGCGGTGCGCTGCTCGAGGACCTCCTTCTCGCGGTCGCGCAGGCTCGCCGCCTGCTCGAATTGCTGGCCCTCGATCGCCTCTTCCTTCTCCTTGCGCACCTTGGCGATCTCGTCCTCAAGCTCGCGGTAGTCGGGCGGGGCCTGCATCCGGCGGATGCGCAGCCGCGACCCGGCCTCGTCGATGAGGTCGATCGCCTTGTCGGGCAGGTGACGGTCGGAGATGTACCGGTCGGCGAGGTTGGCGGCGGCGACGACCGCCTGGTCGGTGATGGTGACGCGGTGGTGGGTCTCGTAGCGGTCGCGCAGGCCCTTCAGGATCTCGATGGTGTGCGCGACCGTCGGCTCCTCGACCTTGATCGGTTGGAACCGTCGCTCGAGGGCGGCGTCCTTCTCGAGGTGCTTGCGGTACTCGTCGAGGGTGGTGGCGCCGATGGTTTGGAGCTCGCCCCGCGCCAACATGGGCTTGAGGATCGAGGCTGCGTCGATCGCGCCCTCGGCCGCGCCCGCGCCGACGAGCGTGTGCAGCTCGTCGATGAACAAGATGATGTCGCCCCGGGTGCGGATCTCCTTCAGCACCTTCTTGAGCCGCTCCTCGAAGTCACCGCGGTAACGGGAGCCGGCCACGAGCGCGCCGAGGTCGAGGGTGTAGAGCTGCTTGCCCTGGAGCGTCTCGGGCACGTCGCCCTCGACGATGTCGGACGCCAGGCCCTCGACGATGGCGGTCTTGCCCACGCCCGGCTCGCCGATGAGGACGGGGTTGTTCTTGGTGCGGCGGGAGAGCACCTGCATGACCCGCTCGATCTCCTGCTCGCGCCCGATCACGGGGTCGAGCTTCTTGTCGCGGGCGAGCTGGGTGAGGTTGCGGCCGAACTGGTCGAGGACGAGCGAGCCGGTGGCCTGGGCCTCACCCGACCCAGCACCCGCGGGCGCGCCCTCCTTGCCGCCGGCGTAGCCGGATAGCAGCTGGATGACCTGCTGGCGGACGCGTGACAGGTCGGCGCCCAGCTTCACGAGCACCTGGGCGGCGACGCCCTCGCCCTCGCGGATCAGCCCGAGGAGGATGTGCTCGGTGCCGATGTAGTTGTGGCCGAGCTGGAGCGCCTCGCGCAGACTCAGCTCGAGGACCTTCTTGGCCCGGGGCGTGAACGGGATGTGGCCGGACGGCGCCGAGCCACCGTGACCGATGATCTCCTCCACCTGGGCCCGGACGGCCTCGAGCGAGATACCGAGCGACTCGAGCGCCTTGGCCGCGACGCCCTCGCCCTCGTGGATGAGGCCGAGGAGGATGTGCTCGGTGCCGATGTAGTTGTGGTTGAGCAGGCGCGCTTCTTCCTGCGCCAGCACGACCACTCGTCTCGCTCGATCGGTGAAGCGTTCGAACACCTGTCAACCGCCTCTCGGGAGCGCTGTCGGCGTCCTACCGGGGGGACATCCTGCAAACTTCTTCGTTGCGCAGGTTGGCTCCGGACGTCGGTTCCGCTCCCAGTGTATTCGGTCGGGGGTCCGCTTCCCCGACGCACCATTTGGGTCCCTTCCCCCTGATCGGTCGGCCGACCCCCCATCTGTAGGGGTGCGGAAGGGAGGAGTCCCGGAAGGTAGTACGACACCTCCGGTTTGGGGATTGTTCCCAGCGGCCCGTAACGTCGCCTTATGAAACTGGCCGAGACCCTCCGGCTCGAGCCCCTCGGTGGGGACCTGGCCCGGGTCGAGGCCGAGCTCGGCGAGGCTGTCCGCCACCAGGACCGGTTCCTCGGTGACGTCGCGTCGCACCTGGTCGGAGCGGGCGGGAAGCGGGTGCGTCCGACCCTCGCGCTGGGCGCGGCCTACGCC